>JAPUJX010000470.1 GCA_027295975.1 Gammaproteobacteria bacterium | reverse complement strand
GAGATCTGTCTCGATAGCCCGGGTAATCACCCCGAGCGTACGCGTCAACACGACTGGACGGCTGGCATAGAGAAAGCGCAAGGGCCAGGGGAAAGAGAGTACCCACTGCCGGGTGGGCACGGGCGGAATGACGTGATCGATGAGGTGGGCGGAGGTTTCGATCATCCGCCTGGCGCCGCAGGAGGGGCAGAAACCCCGGCACTTACATGAGAAAGCAACCAGATGTTCGTGTCGGCAGCCGTTGCACTTGACCCTTAAAAAGCCATGTTCCAACCGACCACAGGCGAGGTAGTCGTCGAACTCCTGGGTGACGAAGCGAGGCAGTTGGGAATCGTGCTCGGACAATAGATTCAGGAACCGGGGCAGGTGCCGCTCGATGATGGGGTATAGAGACGTTTCCTCAGGTTTTTGGCGCCGGTAACGGACGAGGCCAGCCGTTTGATCCAGCTCGGATTGGGTATCGATTGAAGGCATAACGTTCGCCTGATGGAGAGAGTCCACGATCGCAAACGGAACGCCAGCAACCCAGTGGATAGATTGCTGGATCGACGTGAGTGATCACCGCACGCTGAGCCACGGGCATTCAGAAACTCGCACCGCGATGCGCTTGACCTTAGTCGATGATGGCGGCGGCGATCTCGGGCATGCGCCTGAGCGCACGCACTGCGACTGTGGCTGTGAGCTTGAGCGGATCGGTACGAAGACGAGCGAGCAGCTCGACGTCATTCCAGCCCATGCGTTCGTGATCGAACAGCAGCGACTACGCCGGCGTTGAGGACACTACGTCGATGCAGTTGCAAGCCGGTAGAGCCGTTTTTCGGCTGGGGTGCTCCGGTGCTGACAAAGCCGCTTCGTTACTTTGCGGACGTTGCCAGGTCCGTTTGTTACGACCGTCTTGGAGTTTACCCACGCCAACGCGACTCCAGCCGGGTAACGCTCGGCTATGTCGTAGTTCAGGCCCCAATAGCGTCCAGCGTGATGTCCATACATTGCCGTGTTGTGTCCACCAGTTCGTCAATCTCGCTGCGGTCGATAACCAGTGGAGGTGACATCACCATGATGTCGCGCACCGCGCGAATGATCAGCCCCTTTTCCATACAGGCATTACGGCAGGTGAGACCGACATTGCGCTTCTCGGGGAAATGTTTACGTGAGACTTTGTCCTCCACCAGTTCCACAGCGCCCAGGAACCCTACACCTCGCACTTCGCCCGCGAGTGGATGATCCATCAACGACCGTATGCGCTCCTGAAAGTAGGCGGCACGTTCCGCGCCGTCGGCACCGACCAGATCCAGCCTCTGCATCTCCTTGATGTTTGCCAATGCCACGGCTGCCGTGACAGGGTGGCCGGAGTAGGTAAAACCGTGGGACATTTCCTGGTCGGCAGAACGGATGGTCTCGGCGACGTCGCCCCCCAGAATGGTTGCGGAGATAGGCTGATAACCGGATGAAAGGCCTTTGGCCACGGTGATGATATCCGGGTTGAAGCCGTAGGTCTGGCAGCCGAACCAGGAGCCGGTGCGCCCGAATCCGCAGATTACCTCGTCGCTCCAGAGCAGCACGTCGTACTTGTGACAGATCGCCTCGATCTTGGGCCAGTATCCGGGCGGCGGCGTAATCATGCCACCGGCGCCCATTACCGGCTCGCCGCAGAATGCGCCGACGTTGTCGGGGCCGAGTTCCAGAATTTTGTCTTCCAACGCGGCGACGCATACGTCGGTGAAGTCCTCGGGCGAACAGTCTTTTGCGTAACCGTACCAGTACGGGGGTGGTCCGATGTGGTGAAAACCTGGAAGCGGCAGGTCGAATTGCGGATGCATGGGAGTGAGCCCCGTGAGGGAAGCGGCGGCCAGGGTGACTCCGTGGTAACTGAGTTCGCGCGTGATGATCGCCTTTTTCGACGTTCGTTTTTTCAGGTTCCAGTAATAACGAACGAGTTTTACCGCGGTGTCGTTCGCTTCGGAACCGGAGTTTGCGAAAACCATCTCATCAAGCCCGGGCGGAGTGAGCTTGGCGACAAGTTCTGCAAGCTCCGCCACGTACGGATTAGTGGTTTGAAAGAAGGTGTTGTAATAGGAAAGTTTCGCCAGCGCTTCGGCCCCCGCCTCGACCAGTTTTTTGTTTCCGTAACCCAGTTGTACACACCAGAGCCCAGACATGCCGTCGAGCATCTTATGGCCCTCGGAATCGTAGATGTATACACCTTCGCCGCGGGTGATCACGCGTGGACCGGCCGCACGCAACTCTGGATGTGTTGTGAACGGGTGCAGGTGATGCTGGCTGTCAGCCTCTTGCCAGGACTGGGTTTGAGTGCGGTTATCTCCAAGAGCCATTGATATTCCCTATTGCCCGAAAGTGATCAGACGCGATTCAACAGGTTGTCTATTTCCCACTGGTTCAATTCTTGATGGTGGGTCAGGTATTCGGATTCCTTCACGTCGATAAACAGTTCCACAAACTGCTGGCCAAAAAGTTTACGCACCGGCCTGCACCTTTCCAGGGCTTCGAGTCCCGCGAGGTAGTGTCGAGGTAAACGTTGTGAGCGTCGCCCGTAACCGGCGTCTTTCAGTGGCGCGCTTGGAGTCAGTTGTTCGACCATGCCGAGGTAACCGCAAGCGAGGTTTGCCGCAATTGCGAGGTATGGATTCACATCCGAACCGGGTACCCGGTTTTCCACGCGCCGACTTTCGTATCCGCCGAACGGCACCCGAAGGCCGGCTGAACGATTGTCCCATCCCCAATGGGTGTTGCCTGGCGCGCTCATATCACTGCCGACGCGAAGGTAAGAGTTCACATAAGGGGCGATTAATGGCATCACGGCGGGTAGGTATTTCTGCAGACCCGCGATATAGGAGAGGAACAAAGGAGTGGTTTCTTCTGCCGCAGTGGCAAACAGGTTTTCTCCAGAAGTGGTGCTCATCAGGCTCTGATGTATGTGCATGGCGCTGCCGTAGTCTTTCGGATACGGTTTTGCCATGAAGCTGGCGTGCAGATTGTGATCAGCTGCTGCCTGGTGCGTTATCCGCTTGAAGTAGAAAACCTGATCGGCCACGGTCAAGGGCGCATCGTGTTTCATGTTGATCTCGAATTGACCCTGTCCGGCTTCCTGTACCAGTGTGTTGATCGCCACCTTCTGCCGGTCCGCGTACCGGTAGATGTCATCGAAGAGTGCCGAAAAGGTGGTATCGACGGCAAATGGAGAAAACTGCTCAACGCGTTTATCTGTTCCGTTTACGGGTAACAGAAAAAATTCGAGTTCCGGGGCAACGATGGGTGCCCAACCTCGATCGGTAAATGCGGCGACAATTTGTTGGAGAAGATCCCTGGGCGTAAAAGATGCCGGTTGTCCGTCGAAGCTTGCGCTGCAGATGATGCTGGCAGTCGGGGTCGCCCCCCAGGGTGTCGCCACGAGCGTGCTGGCGTCGGGCTCGAGGATGAGATCCTCTTCCATATCTCCGAGTGGACGAGTTTCCACGAAGTGTCCCTCGATGCCGAGCCCCAATAGTGAGTTGGGTACGCGTAAATTGCCGCCGCGCCAATCGTCGAGGAACTGATTTCGCGGAATCAGTTTGCCCCGGCCGATACCCGCCAAGTCAGGCATGAGAACTTCGACCCGATGGATGGATTCGGCGTCCAGCCAGGCACTTGCTTGCGTGATGTCCATAAATCCAGGCGTTGACCTGCCAGCTTTGCGCGGACCCTACCATCTCGAGTCGGCGAATTAAATGATCGGCGAGTCGATTAACCCTGGCCGGGAACGGTAACATCCTGATACTAAAGGCTCCCTGGCCTGTAACCTGCCACCTGGGGGAGGGGATTCGACATGGCCATGCTCAATATACAACACGACATCAACATCAACTATCGCGTCGATGGCTCGGGTTCTCCGGCTTGGCTTCTGTTCAACGGCGCAACGTTGCCTCTGGAATTCTGGGGCAGCGTTGCCGAAAATCTTGCGCAGACGAGTACTGTCATACGCTTCGATCAGCGCAATGCCGGTGACAGCCAGGCTGAAGGTGCATTCACCCTGAACGACACTGCGGCGGATGCCGCGGCGATATTGGCTCATCTCGATGTATCGGAGGTCATCACCGTGGGCCACGCCTGGGGCGGGCGCGCAGCGCAGGTGTTCGTGCGCGACTATCCGCATCTCGTGCGTGGTTTGGTCGTTTGCGGTACGGGCGGTCAGTTCCCGCCGCTGTTGTCTTCCGAAGTGACGAAGGCAATGCGTAAGGGCGCCAAAACAGGGGATCGCCCGGTTTGGGAAGCGGCTCTTGAATCCGCATTCTGTGCGGAAGGTTATTCGCAGCGGGAACCCGAGGGTTTTGCCGAGATCGCCGA
Organism: Gammaproteobacteria bacterium; assembly: GCA_027295975.1. Lineage (GTDB taxonomy): Bacteria > Pseudomonadota > Gammaproteobacteria > Pseudomonadales > Azotimanducaceae > SMWK01. Next base: position 9,414 of record JAPUJX010000470.1, on the reverse strand, counting down.
TCTCCTGTGGGCGAAGCCGCCAAATAACCTGGCGCGATGGGACCATAGAGTGTCGCCATCCGTCAGCTATTGGGGCTCGAGTTCGGTACCCACTCTGCTGCTTTACGGCCGGGAAGATAAAAACGGTACCCCTGAAAATGCCGAGGATCTCGCCGGGAGAATTCCGGGCTCGCGGTTGGTGTTCATCGAGCAGGCAGGTCACTTTGTCGTTCGCGAAGCGCCTGCTCGGGTTCTCGAGGAGTTGCTTGAATTTGCTCTTGCTCTCGAAATCGAATAGGGGCCAACCATGCCCAAGGGAAAAACCATTCTCATCACCGGCGCCGCAAGTGGCTTGGGACGCGCCTGGAGCGAAGGATTTCTGGCTGAGGGAGCCATGGTTGTTGCGGCGGATATCGACACGATCGGTTTGAAGTCCTTGAAGAAAATCGGTGCCCATTGCATCGAAACGGATGTCAGCAACTCGAAGGATGTCGAAACGATGGTCGACTTTGCCATAACGGCAACAGGGCGGCTGGATGTACTGTTCAATAATGCGGGGGTGGGATTTGTCACCCGCATCGAAGATCTGCGTGATGATCAGTTCGAAAACCACGTGGCGATACATCTGTTCGGTACCGTCAACGGTATGCGATATGCGATTCCGCATATGCGCCGGGCTGGCTACGGGCGAATCGTCAACACGATTTCCCGCGGAGCCGAATTTGCAACTGCGAGGAACTCTGCCTATTCGGCCGCAAAAGCCGCGATCTGGGCGGCTACCCGCAGCGCTGCCGAGGAGGTCGAGGAGGCGAATATCCTGATCAACATGCTCATACCCGGGCCAACCAACACGGCGATCTGGGGCCGTGATATGCCGGATCTACAGGGACCGCAGGTTACCTACCCCACGGCAAAAATGCTGGCGACGTTGCCGGCGGATGGGCCGAGGGGCAAGGTGTTCTGGAACGAACAGGAGTATCGGCTTTTTTCGCCCGAAAACCAGCGGCCAAGGTCTCGGTCCGAGTAGAGTGTCCATGGTACTCGGCGGGACACCATTCAGTCGCCGGCCTCCGCCGATGCTACTTCGCTGAGGTAACGCTGCAATTGTCGATCGTGGCGGCTGGCAGCGGATAACCTTCCCGGACGTACCCAGGGTTCCCAGCGCGGAGCCCCCGTCCCTTCCGGTTGATCTCCCATTACGGTGACGCGTTGGATGACCCTTTCGCCTTCGAAATCGTTCAGCACGAAGTGCTGGGTGCAACGATTGTCCCAGATTACCACCGTGTTCTCGTCCCATTGATAGCGGATCGTGAATCGTGGATTGCTCACCCACCGGGTCAGGTAGTCGAGGAGTGCCCGGCTTTCGGTGGCGTTCATTTCGACGATGCGACGGGTAAAGTGTTCGTTGACGTACAGAACCTTCTTCCCCGTCAGGGGGTGTACCCGCACCACGGGATGTATCGTCATTTGCTCCGGGTGATTGTGTGGCAAAGCATCGTGCAGCGCGGTCAGCCCTTCGCATAACTCCTGCATCGGCGGCGAGAGTTCATCGTATGCGGCATACAGGCTCGTCCACATGGTATCGCCTCCCGTTGGTGGGCATTTCACCATGCGTAAGATAGACAGGAGCGCGGGTTCGGGTCGAAACGTGAGGTCGGTGTGCCACTCGTCCGCGACACCCCCATGGCTCGCGGCGAGTTCGAAAAGCTCTTCGTGTTCCGTGAACGGGTTCTTCAAGTTCGGGTGTCCCTCGAGGGGTCCGAAACGACGGCCAAACTCTACGTGCTGGTCTATCGTCAGCGTCTGTGCCGGAAAGAACAGCACGAGGTGCTTGAGCAGCAAAGATTCGAGGGTTGCAAATTCGCCGTCGTCAACGGCAGACAAATTAACCCCGCGCACCTCTGCACCGAGCGAGCCCGCCAGTCGAGAGACGTTCCAACCGTCCTGTGCACTGTTCATCGATATGCCTCCTTGGGATGGCCTGGTTGACGGAGAATACCACGCCGGTCTCCAGGATCACCTCGGCCGATGATTGAGAGCCCGATTTTCCGGGTTAACCTGCCTTCGCGGGGTCGAGCTGTACTTTCAGGTCGCGTTTCATGAACTTGCCGTTGGCATTGCGCGGTAGTGGTTCGGTCGTGAACCAGATGTAGCGGGGTAACTTGTGCCGGGAAATGCGCTCGGCGCAGAAGTTGCGTAGTTCGTCCGCCGTAAGGCTGCCTCCTTTGTTTAGAAATACTGCAGCACCCACTTCTTCTCCGAGACGCTGATCCGGAACCCCAAACACGACACATTCCGCTACTTCGCCGTTTTCATGAATGGTGTTTTCCACTTCGGCGCAATAAATATTCTCGCCCCCGCGAATGACCATATCCTTCTTGCGATCGACGATGAAAATGAAGTTGTCTTCGTCGATGCGGGCGATGTCGCCGGTGTGCAGCCAGCCATCGGTGATTGCCTCGGCCGTGTCATCGGGACGGTTGATGTAGCCACGAATGACCGGTGCTCCTTTCACCCATAGTTCTCCCGGTTCTCCCCGGGGTACCTCGTTGCCGTCGTCGTCTACCAGTTTGACATCGTAAACGGGTAATGCCGGTCCTGCACTTTCAGGCTTGTCGATAAAATAATCTGCAGAAATCGACGTGATCACACCACAGGTTTCCGTCATACCGTAACCGGTGTTGGGTCGTGCCGTTTCTACTGCCGAGTCGATCTTGCTGACGAGATCCGGTTGCAGCTGTGCACCTCCTCCACCCAACCCGGTCAGGCTCGAGGTATCGGTTGTGGCGAAGTCGGGGTGTGATATCACCTCGCGGGCCATTACCGGAACGCCGGTGAGGTTCGTGATGCGTTCCGCCTCTATGAGCCGCAAGGCCTCCCCGGCATCCCAGCGGTACATGTGTACGAGTTTCCCGCCGGAGAGGGTGGCGCCATGAGCGACACAGTTGTTTGCGGTTACGTGAAACAAGGGGGTCGTAACCAGCGCGGCCATGGTTGGCGCTGCCGCCTCCGGGTCGCCCCCGGTTTTACCCGCACGTTCCGCCACCAGTCCGAGCGTTGCCGCCCAGAACGCGAGGTTCATGACATTTGCCACGCAGCCCCGATGGGTTAGCTGCGCGCCTTTCGGACTGCCGGTGGTACCCGAGGTATAAAAGATGCACACGTCGCTGTCCGGATCGATGGAAACGTCGGGAAGCGTTCCGGGATTTGCCGTCAGTTCGCTCCAGGAGACCACACCCTCGATGGCTTCGGGCAGGCGCACACCGATGAAAATCATGTCCGGAAACTCGTCACGGTGTTCCAGTGCGCGGGTTAGCCGTTCCTCGTCGCAGATCAGCACCTTCGGGGCGGAGTCGTTGAGCCCGTAAACCATTTCCGGACCGATCCACCAGGCGTTCAGACCCACCACCACCGCGCCCATGGACGCAACTGCCCAGTAACCCAGCAGCCACTCGGGGTAGTTGCGCATGGCGATGGCCACGCGGTCGCCGGGCTGCACCCCATGTGCCTTCAGCCAACTGGCAATTGCCGCAACTTGTTGATGGGCTTGTGCATAGGTCCAGCGTTCTTCCTGGTAGACGAGATAATCGTTGTCGGCGAAATCGGCAGAGAGCAGCCAGAGGTCTCGAAGGCTCGACGGCGCGTTCACATAGGTCTTGATCGCCACTCCGCGGACGTCCACTTCCGTTACTTCGAACCGAGCACCGGGCGCCGTCAGTTCGTTCCAAGCACTACGTAATTCCTGATACATCCCCACTCCCCCTGAATAGACATTCCGACGTTTGCACGAGATTCTACGAAGGATTTTGTCGTATGCCTATTTATTCAACCGTTGTTTGGCGGCGTTGACGAATTTCTGCTTGGTAAAGTCGATTTGGTGCACCGGGAAAACAACCGTGCTGGCAATATTGCCAAGGTGTGCACGAATCCGTTGGATGGTATGAAATGCACTGGCCGTTACCACGGCTTGGCGGGGATTGAGGTCAGTGTCGTCGAGAATTTTGTCCCGCACCGGCTTCATGGATTCGATAAACGGCTTTTCGGTTTCCACCAGCCCCAGGGCTTTTGCTTCGTCGTTATCGGCGTAGGCGGTACGGGTGCTTTTTAGAACTTCTATTACCGCAGTACAGTTTTCGGACAAGGCTTTGCGGTATTCTTCCGGTACGGGATCCACCACGAGGCTGGCAAGGTTCAGCAGGCTCCGGCACTCGTCAACCAGACGCTCAGCGTCTTTGACTACCGACATGAGAATCAGACAGGTGGAAGCATCCTGTTTATTGAAAGCCAGATGAGCGATGAGTATTTTTCGCACTGCACGCACCAGCCTGTTGGTCGATTTATCGATGTCGCGCGCTTCATTGAGCAGGTTATTGCCGGCATCCTTGACCAGCAGGTGAGGTTGAGCCTTTTCGAGCAGGCTACGGCCATTGTCCAACATTTCCAGAAACTGCCCGGTGGCTTGTACAACCAGCGAAGACTGAGTTCGGGCGGATCCAAACAAAGCTCTCAAAACTTCTAACATGGCTGGTCTCCTTTTTGCACATCTTGAAACGGCTGGAGAATGGGTTGGAGGTTAGACTGAATTTCCCCATGTCGGGCCGGACTCCGGGTGGCTGCCGTGGTTGCTTTGTCTGTCGTCAACAGTTGTGCAACAAGCAGCATACCCAGCGGCAGCAGGAAATACAGGACCACCACATAGACGATTGCCAGGGTTCGTTTACGAACTGCTATATCCGCAAGCCATTCGGCGCCCTTTAATGGAATCGCCCGCAGCGGTGGAATTCCGTAGATCAGTACGGTGGCGAATACATTGAAGAACAGATGGACAAGCGCAATCTGCAGAGCGGCTTCGGCGTAATCGCCGCCAGACAGGGAGGCGATGAGTGCGGTTATCGTTGTGCCGATATTGGCGCCCAGGGTAAAAGGAAATATCTGTTTGAGCTTCATCACCCCGGATCCGGCCATAGGTATGATCAAACTGGTTGTGGTTGATGAACTCTGCACCAGAATCGTCACGATAGTACCGGAGGTTATGCCGCTGATTGGTCCGCGACCGACGGCGGCATGAAAGATGCGCTCGGCGCGCCCGGTGAGATTTTTTTTCAGCGTTTTTCCGAGCAACGTGATGCTCAGGAAAATCATGACGAGCGCGAGGACGATCATGCTGATGCCTCCGCCGACCGGGCTCATACCGTCAAACGCCCCGGTCCCCGATTTGTCGTGCAAGATGGCAATTACAGGTTTGGTCACATTTCCGATAAAGTTCAGACTCTTGACGTCGACGTCTGCACTTCCCGCAAAAGTCAGTGCGATCGGCTCGGTGATACTCTGTAGAACGCCCTGGCCGTTATCTGATAACAAGCTGGTCAACAATTCAAGAGTCAGGAAAATCGTCACCGCCAGAAAATTGAACATGTCGTGTACCGTTGCGGCGGCGAAGGCACGCCGGAATTCCTGGGGCCGGGTAATGTGGCCAAGGCTGACGAGGGTATTGGTAACGGTCGTGCCGATATTCGCACCCATGATCATGGGTATTGCGGTGTGCACGTCCAGACCACCGGCAACCAGCCCGACGATGACGGAGGTGACCGTGCTGGAACTCTGCACCAGCGCGGTGGCAAGGATGCCAACGATGAGACCCATGAGTGGATTGGTCGCAAATGCAAACAGCTCTCTGGCGCCTTCCTGTCCGCCACTTGCCCATTTGAAACCAGTGCCGACCAGACCGACGGACAGAATGAGCAGGTAGACGAGGGCAAGTACGGCGGTGGGTATCAGGATTTTTTGAAGAAGAGAGTCAGCGCATTCTGCCGGGGGCAGCTCAATGGCCATGTATCAAATTCCCGGGCGGTAAGCCGAACACGAAAAAGTAGTATATTTCAATCGGGGCCGGAGCACGAACCTCGCCGAAGATTTGCGAATTGAAACGCCTTGCGGGTTACCTCCTTGAATGCAATATGGAACAATGATCGTTTTCTGACGTCACCATCCATGACGATATGGCCAGTTCACACTGTGCGGGGGGTGAGACAACTTGCTGAATGAAGTGCTGCTGCGTTTTGCCGAGTGGCTGGACACCCACGCATGGAGTACGGCGCTGCATGAGTCTTATTACATGTACAGTTGGGTCGAATCCACCCACGTACTGACGTTGGCGCTGTTTTTTGGCATGCTGGTCGTCATCGACCTGCGCATGCTCGGCCGGGCTTTCACCAGCGTGCCCGCTTCCGTTATCGCCAGACGGCTCGACACGCCGATGCTGATCGGTTTTGCGGTAATGGTGGTCAGCGGTCTCCTGCTTGTTTACGCCGTCCCCGTACGCACCACAAACAGTATCTGGTTTCGCATGAAGATGGTATTTTTCGTCGCTGCGGGCATCAACGCTTTGTTATTCCGCAACAGAATGAAAGCCGCGGTCGATACCTGGGACAATGATCCAATCCCACCCAGGCGAATCCGCACCGGTGCCGGGGTGTCCCTCGCTCTCTGGTCTTGCGTGGTGGCGTCCGGGAGATTGATGGCATACGACTGGTACGACTGCCATCAGAACTTACCCTACTTCATGTACTGGGTTGCCGGTTGCGTTGACGAAATGGCCGCGTTCGAGTAGGGAATTACCATGGATGTATTTGCGTTTTTCGAATGGCTGGACGCTTCCTGGCTGGCATCAATCTCGAAAGCTTACGGGGGTACTTTTGCCGTCGTACAGGTTTTTCATCTGCTTGCCATGCTGACGTTGGGCGGTATGGTGATAACCGGAGATCTGCGTCTGCTTGGGGTTCTTCTCAAAGACGTGCCCTCCGAAGTGGTGATCGACAACACTCAGAAGTGGATCAACGTGGCTTTGGTTGCACTCATTGCGTCAGGCATCTTCATGGCTTCCGCGGTGGCCATTAAGCTCTACTACAATTCTTTTTTCTGGGCAAAGATGACGAGTCTGGTTTTCGGTATCTTTTTTGTCTACGCCATTCGCCGCCCCCTGCTGCGTTATGATCACGGGTCGATCAACCCCTGGACATTGCGCCTCGTTGCGGTGGCTTCCATGACGATCTGGTTTGTGGTTGCCGCGTCGGGGCGCTGGATTGGCTTTTCCTGAGGTGCAGATTGCTGAAGTGGAGTAATAAATGAGCCTGGCAACACTCGAAAAAATCGCTGGTGGGCTTTCATTGCTGGTGATTGGGAGCGCGATCTGGTTTTACTCGGTGCAGATCCTCGATGTGTTGGAACTGCTGGAGCTTGCATACGGCTGAAGAAACCCGGCTGTTTGATGTCGCGCGCGACGCTGTTACCTCCCGCGGAGCCGGACGAATTTATTGTACAAAACGTGCATAGGGTTTCGGCAATCTGGAATGAGGGTGTCTCCATGGTGGATATTCACGGCGCTTGTGACGATCGTTTTGCGGCGGTCAAAGCGACATTTCAAGATAACTTCACCGAACGCGGTGACGTCGGGGCTTGTGTCGCCGTCACTTATCAGGGCGAGTATGTGGTAGATCTGTGGGGTGGTCATCGGGATGAAGCCCGGAGCCTGCCCTGGGAGGAAAACACCATCGTGAACGTGTATTCCTCCACTAAAACGATGGCAGCGATATCCGCGCTGCTGTTGGCGGACCACGGAGAGATCAACTTCTACGAGCCCGTGAAAACCTACTGGCCCGAGTTTGCTCAGAACGGTAAAGACAAGATAGAAGTGCGACACCTGATGAGCCACAGCGCCGGGCTGTCCGGCATGGATGAACCGATGCGCGGCGAGGACGTGTACGACTGGGATCGCATGGTGGAGGCTTTGGCACGCCAGGCTCCGTGGTGGGAACCGGGGACCGCGAGTGGTTATCATGCGTTGACGCAAGGTCATCTGATCGGGGAAGTGGTACGGCGTGTTACCGGCCAGAGTATTGGCAACTTTTTCCGCACCGAATTGGCCGAACCCCTGGACGCCGATTTTCACATTGGCACCGGTGCTGAACACAATCACCGTATCGGTGAACTCATCCCCCCCGTAACCGGTCCGGCTGGGACTGCCGAAGAAAATTCCATCGCTGCCAGAACTTTTGCCAATCCGGCCGTGGATGCACTGGCCTCCCGCACCGATGGTTGGCGCCAGGCCGAAATTCCAGCGGCAAATGGCCACGGAAATGCGCGATCCCTGGTTCGCGTGCAGAGTCTTGTTGCAAACGGGGGCAGTGTGTTCGGAAAGCGGCTCATATCCGAAGAGGGTTGTAAGGCGATATTTGATGAGCAGTCCAATAGCCTGGATCTGGTTCTCGGGGTGCCGATTCGCTTCGGGATGGGTTATGGGTTGACGAGTGAATTGATGCCCATGGGACCCAACGAACATATCTGCTATTGGGGTGGTTGGGGAGGTTCCAGCATCGTTGTGGATCAAGACGCAAAACTCTGTGTCAGTTACGTCATGAACAAAATGGAGGCGGATCTACTGGGAGATCAGCGGGGTTTCAAGCTGTTGCAGGCCGCGTACGAATCAATAGCGTAGAGTCCAGCGATCGACTTCAACCCATGGAGTTTTTGCCGCCGGGAGTAAACTCGAAAAAGTCCGGCCAGCTCGTTGGCATGTCAACCAGCGTGCCCCCTTCCTCAGCGGTTTCGACGAGTGACAGGGCCGTACGAAGAATGCTCAATTGCACAGCTTTGTCGTTTGCTTGTCCGAAGTTGTTACCCATCGGGTGGTTGACAAACAACGCTCTAGGGGGGTTGACCAGTGCGGTGAGGTCGCGTCCCGTGGCGACGTAAGTTGTCGCGATTCCACGCTCTTCGACGAGTCGGCAGACCAGACCAACGGTCTGGTGATCAAGGGGTCAGGTTGGCGCGGCAACAAGCACATCAACGTTGTCTGCCTCAAGCGCGTCAACGAACGCAGGACCGGATTCGTCTCTGATCTTGCTGCGATTGTAGATACGACCCATGAAGCCGCTCCACAGCCTGGGTGCGATGGTTCCGATTTCTCCCAGAATGGCCAACTCCCGAAGTCGATCGAGGGGAAAGATGCAATTGATATCGGTTTCCGCATCGGTGTGATCGTAGTAGCTGTCGTGAACCTGGAAATCGTTTGATGGGGTGTCGGGAGGAATTTCGTCGAGACGGTGGTCGTTCCTGGCATCTGGATTGAAAGCCGGCACGACAGTCTGCGAGACGCCCCCGGAAGTCAAAAGGGCGACGGCACATTCCCTGAGCGGCTTGGTCAGGCGGTGTAGCGGAGCGGTCTCGTTGATGCTCCAGCGGTAGGGTGGATTACCCATTGCACCGTAGTATTTGTTGAGCGCATCGACGTAGCGTATTGATATCATTGCGTTTTCCTGTGGCGCTATTTTTTGTTGAAGCTCTCCCTTGCGGTTCGGGCGTCTGCAGATGCCGCCGTTAACTGGCTCTGGTCGGCGTCGGCGAAACTCGCCGTACGGTTCAGGGCTCCGGCGGTGA
>JAPUJX010000047.1 GCA_027295975.1 Gammaproteobacteria bacterium | reverse complement strand
GTGCTTTGGCGTTGGCTGAGGACAGTCTTCCTTGTTGCGCTGGTGGACCGGTGCTCGTCCACGCAAATCGGGCAGGCGAAAAGTAGTCCGCCCGTCACCGCCATAAGTGGAACCAAGCAATGAGAAGAGCGCATTGTCACGCTGTATTGGGTCAGCCACTTCATTCGTGAACGTCCCTGCTTGCGAATATAGGTCTTCTACGGGTGGGGACGTCTTGTCCTCCAGCCAGAACTCGTAAGGGCTCTCCTGTGCCTGGGTGCCAGCCGAAACGAACAGCGCACCAGCGAGAACGATACTAGAAGCGAAGGATATGGCTTTCATAGAGCTTCTCTCTCCTGAGAATTAACAAATGAATCTCGGCAACCGCAGGCTGCCTTGCCAGATGGGTAACGTGGAGCGGTGGAATGGTTCAAAGTTATTTGTGTGTGGGAATTTCTCAGTGCCTGTCTCTCCGGGTTGTTACACCGTATATGCGCATCTCTCGATTGTTATGGTTTCATCGCGCGCTGAACCACACCTCCCCCATCGTGCCCATAGGTGGGTTATGCTTGCGGGTTCGTACCAAGGGGGGTTATCCATGCAGATCTTCAATCATCGAACGTGTTTGGAAGGGGTAGTGTTCTGCCTGCTCTTGACTCTGATGGCGTGTTCGGACAATCAAGCACCGTCATCGAATGCGACACCCATTGCAATTGTTTCTCTGTCCAATCGCGCCGATCTGGTCAGCGGGGGTGACGCATTGCTGGAAATTCAAGGTGTGCGGTCACTGGAAAAACTAACCGTTGACCTCAACGGCGAAGATATCACCGGTTTGTTCGGCGAGTCTCTCGATGGCCGTATTCTAGGGCTGGTTGAAGGATTGCAGGTAGGTGAAAACCTCATCACCGCCGGGTCGGGGGAACTGTCGACAGCTTTGACGCTAACGAATCATCCAAGGGGTGGCCCAGTATTTTCCGGACCGCAAATTCAACCCTGGATCTGCACGACGCCCGTTGCCCAGACGGGTGATGCCGACACGCCTTTCACGTCGGCCAGCGGATTGAGCAACGACGCCACGGACGAGCAGTGCAATATCGCTGCGGAGGTCAAACACTACTACCGAACCACCGAGCAGTGTGGGCGGGATCCTCAGAATCCACGCCGATTTACTCCCTGTTTCAAGCCGTACGATCTGCAGGCTGAACAACCTGTTGACCTGGCTGAGATCAATAACCAGCAAGGTGAGGCCATCCCCTACATCGTGCGCGTCGAGCGTGGCACCATCAATCGCGGCATCTACGATATTGCCGTGTTGGATGATCCTGGCGCTGCCTGGGGACCGTTGCAGCAAAGCAGCACGTGGAATGGTGCATTGGTGCATCTTTTCGGTGGTAGTACGGGTACGCCCAGGCGGCAGTACGCGCCCAACAGTCGTTGGTCCAATGATGAAGCCCTCTCCCGGGGTTTTATGGTTTCCGTGAGTTCACTCACCGATCAGGCGCTGAATTCCAACAAGGTCGTCGCGGCGGAAACGGTGATGATGTTGAAGGAGCACATTGCCGAGAGCTACGGTGAAATCAGCCATACCATTGGTTCGGGGTGTTCGGGCGGTTCCATCATGCAACTCGTGATCGCCGGAACCTATCCAGGCGTACTCGACGGCATTCAACCGGCCTGCACCTACCCGGATTCCGTAACCACCGGCATGGAGGTTACCGATTGTGTGCTGCTGGACAACTACTTTGGAACCGATGAGTTTGCGGGATTGACCGAGGGCTTGAGCGATTCGGCCATCGATGACAAGAAAGCCGCCATTGCGGGCCATCTGGATGCGAAAGCCTGCGTCGCCTGGTCGCGTTCTTTCGGGCACGCGAACATTCCGGGCAATTTCACACGGCGCGGTCGAGAAATGAACAACTGTTACCTTCCTGAGAACTGGGTGTTCGATGCAACGTCCAACCCAGACGGTATTCGATGTTCCCAGACTGACCATGAAATCGCCCTGTGGGGTCAGGAACCCGGTGAGAATTACGGTCGCAGAATTGCCGACAACGAAGGCATTCTCTACGGTTTGAAATCGCTTCAGGCGGGATCTATCACCACCGAAGAATTCGTTTCGTTGAACGAAAACATTGGAGGCAATGACACCGACTTAGGGCTGGTCGCCACCCGAATGAAGGCGAGTGCGGATTCAGTCGGCCTCGCTTACAAGATGGGTATCGTCACGGATGCCCGCCAGTGGGCGAAGGTGCCCATTATCGATCTGCGTGGAAACGACAACTCCGGCATTCACATGAACTGGCGAGCGTTTGCCGTCCGTGACCGGCTGGATCGTAAATTAGGCGGCCATGAGAACCAGGTGGTCTGGCGGTTCGGGCCGACCCTCTGGCCACCAGCCGAATCGAACCTGCTGGTTGATTCGTTGATGACGATGGACGAGTGGGTGCGTGCGATCAAGGCTGACACCTCCAACATCTCGCTGGAAGAGAAAGTCATCGCCAACAAACCGGAGTCTGCGCACGACTTCTGTTACATCGGTGACAATTATTCCCAGAAGATCACCGACCAGGCGACCTGTGACGCCGACCCGATACTCGCGTATTACGGTTCACCCCGACAGGTTGCCGGAGGTCCGCTTGCCGAGAGTGTGCTGAAGTGTGCTCTGAAGCCGTTGGCCCCGGCGGAATTTGGGGTCGAGTTTGACGAGAGTCAGAGGTCGCGGTTGGAGGCGGTGTTTCCCGACGGCGTATGTGATTGGTCTGAGCCAGGGGTAGGCATGCAACCCGCCGTACCGTGGCTCGATTA
>JAPUJX010000469.1 GCA_027295975.1 Gammaproteobacteria bacterium | reverse complement strand
CTCGGCCAGTCCTGCGCTCACCTGCCTGGCTTCGAGCACACGCGGATCCCAATGGGCCGGGAAATAACACTGATACCGCGGTTGTTTGAACCGCTCATCCACGAGGCAGAGTACCCCACGATCTTCCGATGATCTCAGAATGCGGCCGGCCGCCTGTAATACTTTGGTCATGGCAGGCAGATCGTATGCAACCGCGCGACCCCGGCCAACGGAGGCAAAATGTTTTTCGATAAGCCCGCGTTCCAGGCTTGGTGGCGGTAATCCAAGCCCCACACAGATGACACCGGATAATTTCGAATTACGGAAATCCACCGATTCGGCGAATACTCCGCCCAATACCACGACACCCAGCACCGGGCTTGCTGCATCGGCGAAGTGGGCGAGAAACCTCAAACGTTGCTCATCACTCATGGCAGGCTCCTGCACCAGGAGTTCATGGTCTGGCTCCGCCGTTTCGAACGCTTCGCTGAATTGCCGCAGGTACTGGTAGGAAGGTAATGCAACCAGATACTTACCCGGTTTTGCCGTCACCACGTCGACGACGAGGTGCACCAGCGCATTGAGAGATTGCTCCCGCCGCCTCCAGTAGGTTGGCACATCGTCGATAATGTACACGCCCAGTTGCCGGCTCGAGAACGGACTGCCAACCCGTTCCGCCGGACCTTCCGGCAGCCCATGTAGATCCTGATATAAATCGAGGGGCGAGATCGTGCCTGAGAATCGCACATGACCGCCAAAACCTTCGAGAACTTCCTTGAGATACGGCGCCGGGTCCAGACAGAAGAGTTGCAGGGTCAACTCGGTTTTCGTGCGCCGCAGGATAAACTCGAATCGCTCGTCGTCATACCAGACATCGGAGCGGGTCCAGCGAAACGCATCGAAGGCAAGTTGGCGTGTACGGGGGTATTGCTCGAGGGACACCTCACTTGCGATCAAACCTTCCACGAACCGGCCTAGCGCACGAAGCAGTGCTTCCGGACGCGGTACTACCGCTTCGGTGGTCACGCCTTGTTCCCTTCTGAAGGCTAACAACTGTCGATCGATCGAACGGACTCGCCGCAACAACAAATCGGGAAGCGCTTCGGTCAGCACCGACTTCACCGTTGAGCGTTGCAGGGTCAAGGACAACATCTCCCGGGCACGAGGCGCCAACTGATGGCTCTCGTCGATGAGCAACGCGATGTCGGATCTCCCGGCAAACCGCTGTAAACGGACCACAGGGTCAAACACGTAGTTATAGTCGGCGATGACGATATCCGCCCAGACCGCAGCATCCAACGACAACTCGAATGGGCACACCCGATGTTTTCGCGCCATGTCTTCAATCTCTTCCGCTCCGACGTTTCCAAGAGTCAACAAATCGGACACGGCCTGGTGGATTCGGTCAAAGTAACCGTTGGCGTAGGTACAGCGATCGGGATCACATGGCATTCCAGCAACGAGGCACGTCTTCTCTTTGGCTGTCAGAGCTACCGTTCGTAAGAAGCTCCCGTCGGGGTCGATATCACGGCAGGCATCCCTTGCCGCAGCGGCTCCGGTGGTTTTGCTGGTGAGGAACAGAATTTTCTGAATGCCTTCCCCGGTAAGGGATTTGATCGCCGGATAAAGCAGCGCCATGGTTTTCCCGCTGCCGGTAGGCGCTTCGAGCAGCAGATGTTCGCCGCTGCGAAGCGCCTGATAAGCACGTCTGGCCATGGCCTGCTGATGGGGACGATAACGTTCATACGGAAACACGAGTTTGTCACCGTGATGGTCACGATTGCTGAGATGGCGTTTCTGATCCACCCACCATGCTGCATACCAGGCGAGGGTACGGGTAAGAAACTCCTGGAGATCTTCAACCATGACCCGTTGCTCGAAGGGAATCACCGCCAACGTATCGGGATGGCAATAAAGCAGGCGCAACAACCATTGTTCGGCAGGCTTTTCCGCGACGGCCAACTCACGAGCCAGCAGCGCGGCATAGAGTTTCAACTGAGCCCAGTGCGCACTGCCGAGGTGGGCGTGGGCGAGGTCGGCATCCGCACGGGTTGTTTTGAACTCTTCGACCAGGCAGTTTTCAGCCGTTACGTCGCATCCGTCGAGTCTCCCGGTCAACTTGATCGAGATTCCAGATACGTCGAACACAGCGCTTAATTGTCGTTCCCGTTGGTAATGTTCGCCGCGGTCACGCTGCAACTTCCGTTGCACCGACACACCCTCCTCCGCGGTGGCCCGTCCGTCGAGGCGGGTATGAATATCGCCACGCCGATGCACGAATTCAGCGAGCCCGCGGACGGATACGGCAACGTTCATCGCTTGAATTTGAGTACCCGTGCCGGTAGACCGAGGCTTTTCAGTGATTTGAACCAGATGCGCTGCCCGGGTTGCAGCTGATCTTCAGGTCCTTTCACCTCCACGAACTCGAAGCGCTCGAATTCGTAGATCACCAGCAAATCCGGAAATCCGGTTCGTGCGCGATACAGGTTGGTCAGCACATGGTGGGCGAGATCGAGAAGTGAGGACTCTGGAATTGCCCCGAGCACGGCGTCGAGAAGCCTACCGTCGAAGTGGCGCCAACTCACCAGAGCGTTGGCAACACCCTGTTTCTCCTCCCAGGTTCTTTTGAGCACATCGTAAACAGCGCCGGGCTCGCCGAGCCGGGTGACGGTCTCCCTGATGACCCCCGCGCGCACCCTGGCGAAGTCGGGCCAGCGCAGATCTACGGGCGCGTTTTGAAATGGATTCAAAAAAGCCCCTTTGACGGGCGCAAATACCACGTTCCAGAACAGTAAACCCGCAACACCCAGGGGAAAACGGTTTTCCAGATGCCAGGCTTGCCCGCCATTTCTGGTCAGTTCCTCCATGGCGTGCTGCTCGATGTGTTCCGGGGTGTCCCCCTTCAACCGACAGGTGCTGATGGGAATATCCGGTTTGAACCCTCGTCGACCGAAACGTTCGGCAAAATCTTCTTCCTCGGCGGATCTCGGTCGCACCTTCATACGTTGCAGCATGCGTTCAACACCGGTGTCATCACCCAGCCGTTTGAGCACCCGGGTAATCCGTTCGCCACCGGGGTGGGAGCGGCTGTGTCCGTAACACTGCAGCGCCTCGTCGAACTCTCCGCGGCGCTCGAAGAAGTATCCCAGGCGGTTTGAAACCTTGTCCAACTGACGTTGTTCCATCCGGTTGCAAGGCTCAACCATGAGCCGCGGAACCAGCAGGGGTGCCAAATCGGGATGTTGAACTATCCGGTGAGCCAATCGACGGAGGTTGCGCAGGAAGATGTATCGGTCGAGCTGAGCCAGATTGTCAAATTGACGTTCCGTTTTTGCGAGCTCGTAATCTTCATAACGAACGAGGCCGAGATCCTGAATCACGAAAGTCGAAAGATCCTGATGTTCGTCGCCGAAGAAAAGCAGCTGGCATAACTCGAGTTCGCGTGTCGAACACAAGGCGAGCCACCGATAAGCAGTGCCGAGACGGTCGCGGATCGCCCGATCGGTATGGAGGGTGGTGCAGGCCTCGATCCAGAGCGCCTTGCTCGGTGCGCGAAGGTGAGGAAACAGGCGCTTCTGCTCATCCCGGGTCAGCAGGCGTAACAGGGCGTCCGCGGGGCCAGGCGGGTTCAACTCGATGAGATTGGTCGAGGAGAGTTCGGCCAGTGCCCCGCAAACGTCCGGAACCTCGCCGTAAACCAGTTTGTCCGTACGAATCCAGGGGCCCTTGCGGCTCACGATACGCGCGTAGAGCCGTTGCGCCGACACCGAGCTGCCCTGAAAACTCCTGATGAATCCCCGCTCTCGACTCGTCAGTAAATCACCGTGGTTTTCTTCCACGTACGAGAGAATCCTGCCAACGTTCTCAGCATAATAATCGGGGGGAGGCGATTCGTTGGCGGCCAGTAGCGGCACAGGTCAGTTGCGCAGTGAACGGTGGATGGATTATAAGGAACTCTGTATACATGTACAGTAGTCTCCACCTTCCCGAGAGTGTTATTCATGGACTCATTCCCATCGTGCATCTGCACAACCGTCGGGGCACGGGCGCTCACCGTGCTGCTGGAAAACGCAGGCTCCGGTACCTACAAAGACAGTCATCCCTGGCTGGTAGCGCTGGAGTTGTTCGAACAGGCAAGTGTAGCCGGACAACGTCTGCCAATTTTGTTTGCCACCGGGCAACCGAGCGAATTTTCCCATTGGGGATTTGTCGAGCGTCTCGACGTGGTGGAACTACATCGAGCCACCTGGGAAACAGCCTGCGCCTTCACCCAACTCAGCCCGGTGAATCCAATCTGGACCAGTCTGGACAGCGTCTTTTTGATGCCAAGCGAATATCGGCTGAAGCGGGAACTTCTGGAAGAAATCCACCAGCACCGGTACGGCCTCACCGAAGGCGAGATTCGACCTTATGCTATTTGTGAAACCCCACCCTTTTGTAACTAGACCCAACGGGAGATGGCACCCATTAAAACGGTGCGGCGCTACGATGCTTGTTCGGGCTTCCCCTCGTCGGACTCTTCGCGAATTCTGAGCCATACCTCTTTACGATGTACGGCTGCTCTTTTTGGCGCATCGATCCCAAGATGCACTTGGCTGCCACGGATCTTGAGCACCTTCAACTCGATCTCATCGTCAATCATTATTGACTCCCCGGCACGCCGGGTTAACACCAGCATTCTGAATCCTCGCAATCCTTTTCTGCCGGATCAATCTACTGGCTTCGCAGCCCATGTTCTGTGAAGCTCATGGAACTTCTCGACACGGCGGGTATCTTTTTCGCCACAAAACGAGAACTTGCTCACACATTGGCCTTCGGAACGAACAAAGTCGAATTTGCCGTCGCTAACATATCTGCTAAGGGGAAGACGCGCCTACAGGTCGTCCGTCGAAGCGTCTTCGAGCAGATTCTTAGGCAGAGGTTTCTTGACCTTGGCGCCGAGTTCGCGGAATTGCTCGACCTGGCGAACCAGATTCCCCCTTCCGCTCGCGAGTTTGTTGTAGGCGGATTCGTAGGTTTTCTCTACGGCGCCAATCTGCTTACCCAGTTGATCCATATCTTCCATGAGCACTCTGAGCTTGTCGTAGAGGGCACCGGCTTTGCGGGCGATTTCCTGGGCGTTGCGATTCTGCTTTTCGTAACGCCAGACGTTGTGGATGATCCTGAGAGTCATCATCAGCGTCGTTGGGCTGACGATAACGATGCGCTGCTCGAAAGCCTCGGTGAAAAGACGCTGATCGTACTCCATCGCCATGGTGAAGGCGGATTCGATGGGAATGAACAGCAGCACAAAATCCAGCGAGCGCACATCGCTCAACTGATCGTAATCCTGTTCCGAGAGCCGCCTCACATGCGAGCGCAAGCTCAACAGATGCTGGCGCATCGCGACGTCGCGAGCGTCCGCCTCCTCGGTTGCAAGGGCCTTCTCATAGGCGACCAGGGACACTTTGGCGTCGATCACGACATCTTTGTCATCGGGTAGTCGTATCAACACATCGGGACGCTTGAGTTCACCTTCTTCCGATCGTTTAGCCTCCTGGGTGAAATACTCGTGGCCGGCGCGAAGGCCCGATTCTTCCAGCACCCGCTCCAGAACCATTTCGCCCCAGTTGCCTTGCACTTTTACGTCGCCCTTGAGCGCCTTGGTCAGGTTTTCTGCTTCCTGATTGATCCTCTCGCTCGCCTGCTGGAGATTTCGCACCTCGTTCAAAAGCGAAGCCCGGTCCTTGGTGTCGGTGTGATACACCTCCTCGATGCGTTTGCGAAACTCGAGTATCTGATCTTTGAAAGGCGACAACACCGTGGCGAGCTTTTTTTGCTGACTCTCCCCCTGGCGCTCGAATATGCGGTTGGCGAGCAGTTCAAACTCCTGTTTCAACGCATCGCTCGAATCCTTGAAAAGCGCTTCCTTTTCGGCGAACGCCTTGCGAGTTTCTTCGAGGCGAGCCAGCAGAGCCGCCTCGGAGGCCTGATGTTTGCCGAGCAAGCTGGTGCGTTCGTCGAGTTCTTTGCGTTGCGCCGTCGCCTGGCTCTGCAATAGCTCGAGACGCGCTTCCAGCCGAGTCATCTCACGATCACGAATATCCAGGCGTTCATCCAACAGCCGCCGCTCGCTGGCATTTTTTTCGGCATCCTGCTTGAGTCCGTCTTCAAAAGCCGCGCGTATTTTGATGTTGTAACGCCAGGCCCAGAGGGAACTTGCGAACACGGCACCCGTCAGAATGCCGATCGACAACAACCAGAGGGGATCCAACCCGGTCAATATCACGTTTCAGCCATGCTCATCCGTCGTGGGAAGATTGCGAAAGTCCGGCGCTCGCTTGTCCAGAAAGGCGGCGATCGCTTCCTTGTGTTCCGGCGTGGCATACGCCTGCTGGAGCAGTTCCACCTCCCGCTTCTGAACTCGATGCAGATCCGTATCGGAACCGTTCTCCGTCAACAGACTTTTGACCCAGCGAAGCTGGGGTGCCGGGTTCCGAGCGATGGTCTCGGCCAGTTCGAGTGCTTTGTCCATCAGTTGATCTGGCGGAACCACGTGGTCGGCGAGCCCAACCTGGTGAGCCTCCTCTCCCGAATACATACGCCCGGATAAACACATTTCGCTCGCTCGACCAAACCCCATGCGCTGCACGAGAAAGTGCGAACTCGCAAGTTCCGGAACCAGACCCATCTTGATAAAACCCATGGAGAACTTCGCACTTTCCGACGCGATGATGACGTCACAGGGCAGAATCATGGTTGCGCCAACCCCCACGCTGGCGCCATTAACCGCGGCGATAATCGGCTTGGACGAACGAATGAGATCGACCCAGTCACGACGCTCGCGTCGACTGCGCGCCGGGTCGTCGCCGTCCAAACGTGTTTTGAAAGTATCCTTGATATCCGCGCCGGCACAAAACCCCCTCCCCGCGCCGGTGATGATCATGGCACCCAGTTCGTCGTTTGCGTTGCAATCGTCGATCGCATCAACGAGTTCCGCGCTCATCTGAAACGTCCACGCGTTCAGGCGCTCGGGACGGTTGAGCGTCATGATCCCCACCGCGCCTCGCACTTCGAAAAGAATCTGCTCGTAGTCCATATCCGTCCCCTGGTAAGTCTGACCCGGTCTCTACGGGAGGAATAACTATTGTATAAACAAATAGTTAAAGAGTATATCTAAGATAAAGGGTAAAGTTCCAGAAGAGCACCTCCGGCGACCGTTTCTGCGCCCCTTTCGTAAAACAAGCAAACGCACACTAACCTGGCTAATACCCCGTCTTTTCCTGTTCCTGAGTCAGCCCGCCCCTGGCCTTGGCCAGATCCTTGTATGCCCCACGGGTCATGAAACCGGAGTCGGTCCCGAGGGTGACGAAGTTGAACTTCTGAGCGAGGTATTTCTGGGCA
Organism: Gammaproteobacteria bacterium; assembly: GCA_027295975.1. Taxonomy (GTDB): domain Bacteria; phylum Pseudomonadota; class Gammaproteobacteria; order Pseudomonadales; family Azotimanducaceae; genus SMWK01. The sequence goes on along the minus strand of JAPUJX010000469.1, from coordinate 2,913 downwards.
TATTCGAGGCTCGAGCAGTGAATGCCAACGGCTACCCCACGGCTTTCGCAAGTTGTCCGAATACGTTCGACCACCTCAGCGTGTTGCGGATCGTCGTTGTCTCCTATGGGCGCCATACCCAGGGCAAGAGCCAGATCTGAAGGTCCGATGTAGACGCCGTCTAGACCCGGCGTGGTGACGATTTCGTCCAGGTTCTCGATCCCGTCGGCGGTTTCTATCATGGCGATGCAGGCAATCTCTCCGTTGGCTTCAGCCGCATACCCGCGACCGCCGTACAAAGCTGCCCGAATGGGCCCAAACGAACGGTTACCGAGGGGCGGGTAGCGACAGGCGGCAATTGCCTGTTCCGCTTCCTCACGGGAATTGATCATGGGACCGATGACGCCGTACGCACCTGCATCGAGTGCTTTCATGATCTCATACGGTTCGTTCCAGGGAACCCGTACGAGTGGCGTCGCATCACTGTTGGAGATCGCCGGCAACATGTAGGTGAGATCCTGATAGTCTATTAACCCGTGTTGCAGGTCGACACACATCCAATCGAAGCCGAGTTTCGCCAGCGCCTCCGCACTATAGGCGTTACCCAACGAAAGCCAGCAGCCGATGGTCTGGCCACCCGCCCGCCAGGTCCTGAGCGCTGTGTTTTCCCGCATATTCCTCTCCCTGCCAGTTGCTATTCAACAATACCACAGTCCCGCGGACACTCACCGCTCATGGGAGAATCGTGCGAGAATCGCGCCCTTTGCCGATCAACGATCCAGGGGGATCTCAGGTGACGAACAGCTACAGGGAATTGCATCCGGAAAAAATATCCAAACGAGGATTGCTGACACCATCGCCCGGTTATCCAACCGACAAACCTCGCCGTTTTTCAAAGGCATTTCCATGAGTAAGAAAAAAGTAGTCGTACAGCTACCCAGAATCCCACCGGCGCAGAACATCGCCAAACGTTACGCCTTCGAACTCGAGGCCCTCGATGCGGTTGCCGAAATAGTGGAGGTGGAGGCAGCCAGCGTCGAAGAGTTTATTACCCTGGCCCGTGACGCCGATGCGGTCATAACCTCCTGGGGTATCAAGATCGATCAAGCTATTATCGACGGGCTGACGAAATGCGTGGTGATAGGCGTCGGCAGCGTCGGCGTCGACATGGTGGACGTTGAGGCGGCGACCCGCGCCGGTATCGTCGTGACAAACGTTCCCGATGTGTTCATCGAGGAGGTCGCCGACCACGCGATGATGCTTCTGTTGAGCACCACGAGACGAACGAAACAGATGGATCAGATGGTCAGAGATGGCGACTGGTTCAAAGGGAGGCCGCTGCTCAGCGACACTCCACGTCTATTGGGACAGACCCTCGGTCTGGTAGCGTTCGGCAACGTTGCCCGCTGCATGGCCAAGCGCGCAGGTGGATTTGGCATGCACGTCATCGCCCACGATCCATACGTCAGCGAGCTGACGATCAGCGAATCAGGCGTTGAACCGGTCGGCTGGCAGGAGCTTCTGGAACGATCCGACTACCTTTCCATTCACACACCTCTGAACGAGGAGACCCATCACCTGCTCAATGGCGAAGCCCTCGCGCAGATGAAATCCACAGCGGTTGTCATCAACACTGCGCGCGGTCCCGTCATTGACGAGGCACATCTGATCCAGGCGCTGGCAGACCACGTTATCGCCGGAGCCGGCCTCGACGTGCTGGAGCAGGAGCCGCCGGCCTCGGACAACCCGCTGCTTGCCATGGCCAATGTCGTGGTTACCCCCCACGTCGCTTCCGCCACCAACCGCATGCGCCCGGAAACCCGCAGACGGGTCGGACGCGAAGTTGCCCTGGTGCTGCGCAACCGCTGGCCGATGAGCTGTGTCAACCCAACGGTGTTGCCGCGCGTCGCCCTGGATCGCTGGCAACCCTACCCCATGAACCGCGGACCGAACCGTTAATGAATTGCCCAGTTCCTGTCCTGCCTGGACCGGTAGTTGCGTGATGGGCATGGACACCCATGCAACTCCAAAGGAAAATGGGAACCTCGAGGGCAGGGCCAAACAAACCTCAACAACGGGAAGAAATTGCCTGGTAGGCAATTTCTGAACAAATAACCAGCGAAGCAAAACCAGAAGGATGTCTACCATGTACAAGCGAATTACCGGCTTACTGACCTGGGCGCTCTTGTGCGGCCTATCGCTCCAGGCCGGTGCAGATTTGAAGGAAGACCTGACCGCGGCCATGGCCAGCGAACTGAGAACGGAGGCAGAAAAAGCGCGAGACGCCAACCGCAAACCCGTGGCGACCCTGGAGTTTTTTGGACTGACCTCGGATATGCGGGTACTCGAACTGGTGCCGGGCGGCGGCTGGTATACCAAACTCCTGGGGCCGGTTCTCGCGGATAACGGCAAGCTGTATGTATCCATCGGAACCCGGGGTGTCGAACGTATCAAAGCAGCAGGTAATTTGCCCTCGGTGGAGGTGGTTGCCAACGGCGGGCAGTCTGAGCGCACGTCAAGCGGGAACACGATTGCGGGACTCACCATCGATGTAACCGACATCGACATGGCTTTGACCTTCAGAAACCTGCATAACTTCTCGCCGGACGGACGCAAAGCCATCAACGAAGTGGTTTTCGAAGCACTGAAGGGCGGCGGAATTTATGGCGTCGTGGACCATACCCGAAGGCATATGCAGGGCGACAACAGCGAAAACGGGCGACGTCTGGATCCCGTTCTGGTGATCAAGGAAATCGAAGAGGCCGGATTCGAGTTCGTCGATTCCTCCAATCTGCACTACCGCCCGGATGACGAGTTGGTCTACGAGGTGGGAAGACGCACGGTCACAGGTAACAGCGACCGATTCACCCTCTTGTTCCGCAAACCGGAATAAGCCGGTTCGGTAATTCTCAGGAGCGTGTTTTCGACACGCTC
>JAPUJX010000468.1 GCA_027295975.1 Gammaproteobacteria bacterium | reverse complement strand
GTGCCTGTACCTCTGGATCGATCCAGGCATCGGGGTTGATCGCCTCGGCGGAGGTGGATAACTCCAGGGCGAGATTCTCAGGCCCGGCAAAGTAGATGGACTGGCAGAATCCGTGATCGATGGGTCCCATTACCGGCACTCCATGGCTTCGAATGCGATCTCTCATTTGCAGTAGTCGTTCATTCGAATCCACATTCAGCGCCAGATGTTGCATGGCGCCCGCCGCGCAGGGTGCACCGGGATTACCCGCATGGGTTTTGCCCAACTCGATGGGAATGTCTTTGATCCCGGGAGTTTGTACGAACGCGATCGAGCAGCGATCGTTCAACTTCAGGAACCCGTGCCAGGCACCTTCGACCCCGTGCATCCAGTACAGGGCGACAAGTTCCATACCCAGCACGTCCGAGAAAAACTCGATCTGTTTTTTGATGTCTGCCGTGCAGATGGCGAGATGGTGTAAACCGTTGACAGGACGGATGTCGTTCATGTTGGTTCCTTTGAGTTGGTTCCGCGTGGAGCTTTGATCACGCAGATTATCACCCGGGCGGTTGGTTCACCCAGGGTAACCGGGTGTCGGTGTGGAACTCCTGAGTAGGTGCGGCCGTTTCCGGATGGTCGAGGCTGCCTACCGTGACATCTATGAACTCGGGCTGCGAATCCACCAGGCAGGTTACCGGCGTTCCACAACTGGAACAGAAATAGCGTTCACCGTGATCCGACGAATTGAGCAATTTAGGTTCCCCGGACGTGTAGCTGAATTCGATTTTCGGAACCACCAGCCACGCAACGTAGGGTGCGCCGCTGGTTCTGCGGCACATGGTGCAATGACAACTGACGGCCAGGTAATCCCCGTCTTCGATCTGATATCGAATCTCGCCGCAAAAACAACCACCCTCTATCATCTCGCTACTCCACTGAAACCGAAGGATGTACTGACCCCTTTGGACCAGGATATTGTCGAATCTACTCCCGACCATGTTATTACAACAGGAAAAATTATCGATACCCGGGTGTAACCAACTTGTCAGCCTTCGACAACTATGGTGTGCTTGATCGGGCCTACAGCATTGGTCAGGTATGGATCCTATTTCCCAGGCCGCCCTGGGCGCCGTTGTCGCTCAGGGTGTGGCCCACCATAAACTCGGATTTCGTGCGGCTGGCATCGGTGCACTGGTGGGTGCGATGCCGGATATCGACGTGTTTTTCTCGTTTGGCGGCGACTACTTCGATCAACTGGTTTCCCACCGCGGAATCACCCATTCGCTGATCTTCGCACCCGTGATCGGCCCGATGATTGCCTGGGCGGTCTGGCGCTGGGAAATGCGTGGTTCCCTCGAGCCCGCCGATCGGAAACGGCTGCTGACCTGGACGGCGGCCATCGTCGCGGCGATCTGGTCACACCCGCTCCTCGACCTGCTCACCCCTTATGGTACTCAGCTTCTTTTGCCGTTTTCGAACACGAGATTCGCGATAAACGCCATGCCCGTCATCGATCCGGTTTACACGCTGATGTTGCTGGGGGGACTCCTGGCGGCGGGTCGGCTTTACCGGGCGAACGCACGCGCCGTTGCCCTGACCACGTTGTCGATATCCTCCGTCTATCTGGGTTACGGCTGGTATCTCAACGAAGGGGCCGAGGCATACGCAGTCCGCCAGTTGGCTCGAGAAAACGTTCGCGACGCTAAAGTTGCGGCGTTTCCAACTTTTTTTCAAGTGCACTACCGGCGTATTGTCGTACGCACCCCGGTGGAGGATCGGGTTGGGTACGTTTCCATGTGGAAACCTTGCGAAATTGCCTGGGGAAGCGCGCCACGGGCAGATAGCGCCCTGACCGCCGATTTCGAGCGGTCACGGGAAGGGCTTGTTTTCAAGTGGTTCACGATGGGCTGGCTACATTACGAAACGATCCCGACAGGCATCGGTTATCAACTGTCGGCAATCGATCTCCGCTACGGCGCCAGCAACGACCCACGGGAAAGTGTGTTCACCAGCAGCGCCAGGCTGGACGCTCGGGGGCGTCTTCTGAGCGCGCCTACGGCCGAGAGATTTCGTCCATCGGCGAACCAGGATTTCTTCAGCAGCCTGATAACCGATATATATTCACCAACTTGTGAATGACCCGATAACCGAAACGAGGATTTGCGATTGAGCACAGTAAAGGAAGCGAGTGTCGCGGATGTAACTTTGACCGTCGGAGTCACCGTCGTGTTGCTGGCATTTTCCGTCATCCTTTTCGGAAGTGACTCGTCCAGCGGCGCCAATCAGATCGCATTGGTGATCGGTGCCGCACTGGCCGCCATGGTTGCCATAAAAAACGGCCAGAGCTGGAAGGTGATCGAGGAGACGATTGTTTCCGGAATCTCCACGTCATTGCCGGCAATCATGATCCTGTTCTCCGTGGGTAGTCTCATTGGCGTGTGGATGCTCTCGGGCACGGTGCCGACGATGATTTATTATGGACTGCTGTTGCTCGATCCCAGTTTCTTCTACCCGGCCTGCTGTTTGCTCTGCGCCATCACCGCACTTTCCATCGGCAGTTCCTGGACCGTTGCGGGAACCCTGGGTGTCGGGCTCGTCGCCGTCGCGGCGGGAATGGAACTGTCGTTGCCGATCACCGCCGGGGCCATCATCTGCGGGGCTTATTTCGGCGACAAGATGTCGCCGCTGTCAGACACCACCAACCTCGCACCCGCTGTGACGGGCATCGACATCTTCACCCATATCCGCCACATGACGTGGACCACGGCGCCGAGTTTCCTGGCCGCCCTGGTGATTTTCTCGCTGATCGGCATCTTTCAATCCACCCCACCGGCTGGCGACTCGCTGGCGGAAACGCTTGCCCTGCTCGAGGAGAATTTTTCCATCGGGATCATCATGCTGCTGCCTATTGCGGTAGTGGTGTTCATGGCTTCTCGAAAGATGCCGGCCGTGGCGTCCATTCTGATGGGCATCTTCACGGGTGTCGTGATCGCGCTGATCTTTCAAAGACCGGTTGTGGCGGCGCTTTCCAGCGACCGGGAACTCACCGTCGTGGCTGCGACCGTCAAAGGTATCTGGGTTGTCCTTTTTGACGGATACACCGCCAGCACCGGCAACGAGAATCTCGATTCCCTGTTGTCGCGCGGCGGGATGAGTTCCATGCTCAACACGGTGTGGCTGGTCATCGCAGCCATGAGTTTCGGATCCGCGATGGAGAAGGCGGGTGTGCTGAACCGAATGTTGAAGGGCCTTCTGGCGCTCAGCACCAGCGTTGGCGGACTCATCACAACCACCCTCGCCACCTGTTTCGGGGTAAACGTGCTGGCGGCGGATCAATATATGTCGATTGTCGTCACCGGCAGGATGTTCAAGGATACCTATGCGGAACGCGGCTTACATGCCAAAAATCTGGCGAGGGCGCTGGAAGACGGCGGCACGATCACCTCACCCCTGGTGCCCTGGAATACCTGCGGCGCTTATATGTCCGCGGCGCTCGGCGTGCCAACCCTCGCCTACCTGCCTTTCTGCTTTTTCAACCTGATTAATCCTTTTGTCTCGGCCGCCTACGGCTTCGCCAACTTCAAGATCGAACCTCTCGAAAGTACGGAGGAAATTCAGGCAGAAGCGGCCTGAGCGGGCTGTTGGGTCGAGTAGATTGCGTTGGTGGTTGTGGAGCAGTAGGGGATTGTTGAGCGGTAGTTAGTGTCCTGTCTGGCTAGCTCAGCTATTGAGCCGCAGCGCTTCGCGCAGCCCGATCAGGATCAGATCGGGCACAACGGCGTCGAACAGATTCTCACTGTCGAAGAGATGGGCAAATCCACCCGTGCCGATCACCATGGGCGCATCCTCGGCAAAAACCTCGGCGCTCATACGGGCGACCAGTTCTTTAACCATGCCGACGTTGCTCCAGAATAAACCGCTCTGAATACTTTCCACGGTGGTGCGTCCGATGGCCGTGCGAACGGAGACAATCTCCACGGAGGGAAGTTGCGCCGTGTTCGCTTCGAGGGCATCCATGGACAAACGTACTCCCGGAATTATGTTGCCTCCCAGGAACTCCCGATCTTTCGTGGTTGCGCACACGGTGGTGGCGGTGCCGAAATCGATGATGATGAGATTGCGGTCCGGATAGAGTTTGATTGCGCCAATGGCGTCCGCGATCCGATCGGCGCCAACTTCCTTCGGATCCTTGTAGCCGATCTTGAGCCCTGTTTTGACACCCGGACGCATGATCAATGGCTCGAGATCGAAGTACTTCTGACAACAGGATCTGAGTGAATAGAGAGTGTCCGGAACAACCGAGCAGACGACGACGTGTTCGATGTCTTCAGGAGCGACGCCGTTTTCCCGAAGCGCACCGCGCAGGAAAACGCCCAACTCATCTGATGAACTGCGTACCGTCGAGGTACGACGAAACTGCAAGATCAGTCGGTCGCCCTCGTATACGCCGCAGTAAATCTGACTGTTGCCGACATCCAGACACAGAATCATGGGGTTTCCTGTTTCGCCATTGGTTGTTCGGAAATTGCCTTCGGTGTCAGAGACACGTTGTCGATCAGGCGTATCTCACGATGGCCACAATGGAGCGATGCCGCCGCAAACCGGCGTGCGGCCCGGGTCATCACGTAATCGACTTTGAAGCCCGCCCTGGCAAGCTCGACGGCAACGTGTTCGTCGTTGAGCTTCGAAGTCAGCAGGGCGTGAAGCTTGGGCGCGCGATCGCGCCCACGCTCATCCAGATACGTGTTGCGTGAACTCATTGCCAGGCCGTCACATTCCCGTACCGTCGTGCAGGGGACGATGTCGACATCCAGGAAAAAGGCATCGCACATATCACGAATGAGTAGATACTGCTGGTAGTCTTTCTCGCCGAAATATGCTCGCTCGGGACGCACGAGGTTCAGCAATTTCAGTACCACCGTGAGCACGCCCGTGAAATGTCCTTCCCGGTGGGCGCCGCAGAGTTCTTTACTGAATTCCCGTTCGCGAACCTGAAAACGGTAACCATCCCGGTAAATCTCGTCGTAGTCCGGGATAATCAGCCAATCCACCCCGAGTGCCCGGGCTAGTTCCAGATCCCGCTCGAGGGTCTCGGGATAACATTCGAGATCGGCCGGATTGTCGAACTGGGTGGGATTCAGGTAGATGCTGAGGACCGTGATATCACACTCATTCATACTTCTTTCGAGAAGCGACAGATGACCGGGATGCAAGGCTCCCATGGTCGGCACAAAGCCGATCGATCCTCGCAAAGTTCGTCGCACGTTTCGCCACCTGGCAGCGGACCTCAGGATATTCATCTGTATGACTCCGCCTTGCTCGGAAAACATCCGCGCACGGTTTCCGCGTGAAAACGATTGACCGCATTGCTCACGAGGGAAAATCCGTCACCGTAACGACGCAGGAACTTGGGTTTGAATTCCGGATTCATACCCAACATGTCCTGCAGGACCAATACCTGACCGTCGGTATGGGGCCCGGCGCCGATGCCGATGGTCGGGATGTCGATAGCTCGGGAGATACGCCGGGCTAAACTCGCGGGTACGCACTCCAGCACCAGCGCGAAACAGCCGGCCTGCGCTACCCCAAGGGCTGAAGTAAAAAGTGCTTCGGCATCCGTATCGTTTCTGCCTTGTACTTTGTGGCCCCCGAAACCGTTAACGGACTGAGGCGTGAGCCCAAGGTGACCCATTACCGGCACACCCGATTCGACGATATGATTGATGAGTTCGCGCTGTCCGGCCTCGCCTTCCACCTTGACCGCATTAGCCCCGGCCTGCATCAGTGTTTGAACCGCATCCATGGTCGGCCGCAGGCCCTTTCGGGTAGTGA
>JAPUJX010000467.1 GCA_027295975.1 Gammaproteobacteria bacterium | reverse complement strand
ATGATGTCTTCAAGCGCCTCCATGTGCCGGGCTCGCCATAACACACGGGTTCTGACTTCACCCATGCCGGAGTTGAGGTGCTGCTCAAAGAGCTTCGCGTAATCTTCGGTCCAATCTATCCAGAACAGAACCTGATCGGTGGAATTGGTCTCGCGGGTAATATCAACGAGTTCGGGAAAGCGTTCGGGAGCCACTCCCTTTAACTCGACGAGAAACAGAATCCGTCCCCGGGCCGCCAACAATAGTTCACGAAAAGTGGGTATCCGTTCGGCTGATACTTTCCCCGACGGATAAACGAGCTTCAACTGACGGGATTCCTCAAATGTAATCGAGGTTACGTCACCGGTTCCGGTCGTTGTACGATCCAATGTAAGGTCATGGTGGATGAGAAACTCCCCATCCGCGGATGTCCACAAATCGGTTTCGTACCCGTCGAATCCCATACCAATGGCCTTGTTCAGATTTGGGATCGAGTTTTCAGGAGCGGAGTCCTTTTCTTCGCAATGATATCCACCCCGATGTGCGAACAAAGCGATGGGACCATCGGATTTGATACTCAACACCTCGTCTACCGTCGAGTATGACCGCGTGGTCATGCTTCTCGCGCGAAGCGCTTCTGCAGACCCTGACTCACACCAATCCACCTCCGAGCAACCGGACAGGATAACCACGACAGCTAAGACAACGATCGTCCTGCTGCGTGCGGTGGAAAACGACAAACCCAGCCCTTTTGGCATAGAACGTAACCTCTTTGCGCAGTTTGCAAATGACTGCCAGGAATATCTTGCACATTTACGCGCTAGCATCAGCTTCTTCGTCGAAGGGTACGACAAGCAAGATCCGGATAATGAGATTGTGTTGCAACGCGCTTGACCATTCAATAGCAGAGCTCACAGCAATGCATGAATTCCTTTCTCCATGGCAACACACTTGGCTCTATAGTGCCGCCTTCACCAGCTACCGTTGTGCGGCATTTACGCGCCCGCAGCGCAGGTCTCACAGGAAACAAGTTGGTGAAACCAGCCTGGTCCGGCGGCCGTACACATGAAGTGTAGGAGAATTATTCGACTATTAATCGCTACTATTCGACAGCCGTGCGCCAGGCAGTCTACCAATAGCCCACTGGTCAATCGTCAGCTTTGGTTATCGAGTAGAACTTGTTTTGATGGTCATTCCAGTAAATTGTCGGATAGGCCCAGGGGATTTCGTTTTCGCCCGTTCTGCTCAAAAGATTGATACCCGGCCTGTCCAGCTTTTTCACACCCGAGGGCAGATGGATCTCTCGAATGGGTTGGATGCTCAAGAAGGTGTCGATTTCGCCTCCGTCGGTTACCTTACCCATATGGGTAAATACCACGTGCTGAGCGTCTCCCGATAATTCGAAGAGTAGAACACGATGAGGTCGAGATAGCGGCTACCAAACCGATTACCCGCACCGATGTATTCAAATAACGCCGCGTAATCCAAGCTGCCATCGCCATTGAAATCGGCAGCCAGAGTACATTTCGAGGGTACCTTGGCATCGCCGGAAAAGCCCCTGGGAACCTGGTAATGCAATTTCAGAGAATCGAAATAGGATTGGTACCTGCTATGGAAAACCTGGTCGCCATTAGGAATCCCACGAAAAAGCGGACGCAGCACGACTCTCCGTCAAATTACCCGCCACAATCAGGCTCGGGTCACAGCCGAGGTGGCGACAAGCCGACGATCACTGCAAGAATATGCTGTGCGATCTCACAGTTGGTTTAGTATAGCGCCACATGATTTGCTTAGGCGTGAACCAGGGGTCGGGACATGAAATTTTCCAGAGTGATCCGGCTAGTCTTCGCGTCGATCTACCTGACAGTGGCCTTGCAGCCCGCCCAGGCTGAACAATTTGCCATCGTGGTACTGCCGGACACTCAGTCCTATCTCAACGCAAATTCGGCCATATTTTTCGCGCAAATCCAGTGGATCAGCGATAACGCCAATTCGCTGGATGCCGATACCGATGGCGACATCGAAGAGATAATCTACGTCACCCACCTGGGTGATATCGTCGATACGATTTCCTGCAACCCAACCGATGTCAATCCGCCTGTACCTTGCCACGGTGCGCGGTCTTCATCACCTCTAAGGACCGCGGCTGAAGGCTAGCTGAGAGTTGCGGACGTACTTCAACCACGGACAGCCTGAAAACCTATTTTTCACTGCAATGGCTGTGGCTATGCTGCTGTTGGTGTTTGCTGGATTCGCGCCAACCTTTTTTCTCTCCTATTGGCTCGAGCCGGACCCGTTTACCTCTGCGGAACCGATATTCTATCTTCACGGCGGGGTGCTGAGCGCGTGGATGATGCTGCTGGTGGTTCAGCCTGCGCTGATAACGCTGCAGCGTGCCAAGGTCCATCGCAGGCTCGGTTGGTGGGGCAGCGGTCTTGCAGTGGGCGTTGTGGTGATGGGGATTTTAGCCGGCCTTGCCGCCGCTGCTCGTCCGGAGGGTGCCGTTAACCCGCCTAAAAGTCTGGAATTTCTTTGCGTCATGGTGTTCGGTATTTTTGTTTTTACGCTACTGGTGGGACTTGCCATCGCCTTTCGCCACGACAGTCAATATCACAAACGGTTCATGATACTGGCGACCATCAACCTGCTTCAGCCTGCCATCGTTCGAACGCCCCTGCACCTTCCTGGGGATTTTGGAGCAGCGGAGACCTTCCTGCTTGCTGAAGTCTTCATATTGCCGCTTGTTGTCTGGGATCTCGCCATGTTGCGGCGGATACACCCTGCAACCTTGTGGGGTGGATTGACGATCGTTGCTTCGCTGCCGTTTCGATTCTGGGTATCGGAAACGGAAACGTGGCTCGCCATTGCCGCATGGGCCGTGGGTCTGGTTTGATGTAGCCGCGGAGTGCCTTTCTCCGGTATGCGCCCAAGCCCAACAAGCCCGCGTCGCGATAGTTTCAATTGAGATCACCAACTTTGGAAAAAATTCCTTGGAGCATGACCATTCACATGTGAGCTTGAGCGTGTTCAATGAGTTCAGGCACCATCCTGATTTTGATCATCACCGGGGGACGACGGCTGCGTCGTCTCGGTTATCTGCAATTCGATCCGCTGGTACTCAGAAGCTGCGGCCACTTGGGTGGATTGGTTCCAACAAAAAAACAAAGGAGCTGCCGATAGTGTTAAAACAGTTCCAACCGTTCGGTCGCGCGAGCGGTGCGAAAGCAAGCGCAGCGGGTGGCAGAATCCCTGGGGTTCGACTTAATCGGGTTCTCCATGTAGTCGCAGGAGCGTGGCCTCACATTACCTGGCCGGAGAAATCCCAAGCCGGCTTGAAATATTGGGCTGGTATGATCAATTCCTGTCTCGAGGAAGCTTCGCCTATGCCCACGTACGTCGGCGCGCTGGAATTGACGGTCGACGATGCCAGATTCGACCTCTCCTTTCCGGCTCTGGTCTTCTACCCGACTTCAACTCTGTCCGAGACTTCGAGGATCGGTCCCTACCTGCTCGAGCTTGCGTGGGAGTCCGAAGTTATTGCGGGAAAACATCCCCTGGTGGTCATCTCCCACGGAACCGGCGGAACCCACCTCGGTTACCGGACATTAGCGTCCCGATTGGCGTTGAGCGGGTATGTTGTTGTGATGCCCGAGCATCCGGGTAACAACAGGAACAACAATGAACTCGCGGAAAGTGATGCGAATCTCATGTACAGACCTCGGCACGTGTCCATGTCCATTGACGCCCTTGTCCGTGAACGGCGATTCGAAAACCATGTTGATGAAAATCGTGTCGCAGTCATTGGACATTCCATGGGGGGCTACACCGCGTTGGCGGTAGCTGGTGGTATGCCGGCAACTGCGCAAGGGATCACGGTCGAGACGCAACCGACAAGCGGGTGAAAGCTCTGGTGTTACTCGCGCCGGCGACACCCTGGTATCAGAGGGAACGCGCACTCGCCGAGGTTCGGGTTCCCGTTTTGATGTTGACTGCGGAACACGATCCGCACACCACTGCCTGGCATGCGGAGGTGGTTCGCAGGGGTCTGCCGGGCGAAACAAGATTGATACACAGGGTGGTGGAGAACGCCGGACACTTCTCATTCATGAGCCCGTTTCCAAGCTCCATGAGAAGCAGCCAGTTTCCACCCGGCAACGATCCGGAAGGTTTTGATCGTGAGGCATTTCAGGCGGGGCTCAGCCGGGAGGTGCTTGAATTTCTGAGTCAGGCGATGATGAGCTGAAATTCTTGCGATGACGACTCGATGCCGTCTTCCGATACGGAATATAAGGATGATAGATCGGCTGTTAGCCGTGTTTCCGAAGCTGCCAGACTTGCTCGGAAGGCCAGTTTTTCGCCCACTTTCCCGGAATGGTGAATTTGCTGCCCACTACGTTTACCGGCGCCTGCAGTTCAAGGTAGTTGATTACTTCGAAGCCGGTTTTGCGAAACAATCCAAGCCAGGCCGACTGGGTGAGATTGAACTCGATACCACCGGGATCAACTTCCACGTTTCGCCAGTCCAGTTTGCGCAAGCCGAAGTAAGGTCTGTGTAACCTGTCATCAACCTCGGCACCATTCATGGGGGTTGCGACTATCGCCATGGGATGGGTTCCAAGAAACGTCAGCGTTGCGCCCGGTTTGAGTAGTCGGTGCGCTTCCGGAATCCAGATCTCGGGATCACACCAGATTGCCGCGCCATACTCGCTGATTGCGAAATCAAACGACCCATCCGGGTAGGGGACCGTTTCTGCGTTTCCGTGGATAAGCGAGAGTTTGACTCCGTGTTCGGTCATCAGACGCTCGGCGGTTCTGAGCTGATCTGACGAGTTATCGATTCCCACCACCTCGGCGCCCCGGCGAGCCATCCACCCACTGACATAACCCGTCCCACACCCCAGCTCTATTGCCGCGGTATCGGTCATATCCGTGGGTAGCAGGTTGAGTTGAGATTCGGGTATCGCCCAGATGCCCCAGGTGGGGTGTTCCTGTTTCCAGCTCCGTTCACCGGCACGCACCCAATCTGATGCCACGCCATCCCAGTATGCTCGATTCTCTCTGACGTGCTCGGGAAGGTGACTGGGGCTCCGGCGCCTGTTTGGGGTCCCCGCCTTATCGCCCGACAAGCCCATCCAGAACTCCTCTGACTTCTTCGTCCCATTGTTGAGAAACGGTCTTCCCGGCAGGAAGATCGGTGCTTTTTCTGCGGTAGGCAATCACGCCGTCACCGCGTACCACCATCAAACCCGGTATGAACTGAATGTCGTACCGCTCGGCGATACCGTCAGCCTCCGCTATGGCGACTATTGGGAACTGCAACGTTTCTACATAGGCTTTGGGGTCGCCGATTCCGCGCTCCTTGGCATTGAAGGAAATAATTTGAACTCCGTATTGCGCGTAGTCGGCTTGTATTTTCTTGACGTAAGGCATGAACGCTTTGCAGTAGGGACACCAGGTCGCCCAGAAAACGAGCACAGCGGGTCGATCATTCAGGATGGTGGGAAATTCGACCTGCGAACCATCTGCCAGGTCCGTACCGGTCCAGGGCGGGGCTTCGTCACCCCTGGTGACTCCCAGCGCCAATGTGGTCAGCGAGCACAGCAGAATAATTGTGATCAATTTTGTCGGCATGGATTTTTCCCCAAGTTGATGTGGCATGACAATTTCCTTCAACCGCGATGAGTCACTTTCCCGTCCACCAGTTCGTCGATCTTTGTCTGCGAAAAACCGAGCTCCAACAGGACCGACTCGGTTTCCGAACCGAACGCGGCCGTCGGTTCTGCCGGGGCAAAACCATCCTCATCGAGCCCCACCGGCGGCGATAACACTTTGACCTCACCCGCGGTCGGGTGTTCCAGCGTGTGGAACATACCGTTCGCCTCGGCTTGCGGGTCGTCGAAGAGTTCCACCGGAAACTTTACCAGAGACACCGGTACACCCGCTTCGTGCAACAGTTCGATCCATTCGGCACTGGGCCTGCTGCCGAGCACGGCTTCGGTCTGTGTTGTGAGTACATCGTAATGCGCACCCAGGTCGGCGTCGTCGACGGCGTCGAGTCCCGGGTCGGCAAGCCCGATGGCATCGATGAACTTCACGCGCAGGGAATGACTGCCGCAGGCGATGGCGATGACCGCATCGGCGGTTTCGTACGTTCTGAAGTAAACCTTCATCATCGGCAGCGCACGGATCGACGGCATGCCTTCCAACTGTTCGGCATAGGAAACACCGGCGGCCCTTTGTTCGGCGAGCTTTTTGAGTACCGCGCGATGGTGGGCGCCATCGCGCTCCTCCGACCGTACCAGTTGGTTGTTGGCCAGGGTCATTGCCGCCTGCATCAGCGATGTATCCACGCTGCCGCCTCGCCCGGTCCGCTCCCGGCGCAACAGCGCGGCGGTGATGCCGAAGGCGAGGGTCATTGCACACATATAATCCGCGCTCACCGGATCTCCAGGCGCGGGGCGGTTGTCGACAATTCGTCCATTGGCCGCCATCAGACCGCTGCGCGCCTGGACGACGATGTCCATGCCTGCGTGTCCGGCATCAGGACCCTCTCTGCCGAACGCCGTTACCGTGCCGACGATCAGGCGTGGGAAACGCGCAGCCAGCGTCACCGCGTCCAGTCCAAGCTTCTCCGCCAGACCGGGGCGGAAGTTCATCAGCGCAACATCGGCCCGCTCGAGTAAGGCATCGATCACGGGTTTCGCGGCGGGATTGCGCAGCGCCAGCGGTAGCGAATGTTTGCCGCGGTTGCGCGAGAGGAAGGTGCGCGTCTCTCCAGGCGCCAGGGGACGCAATCGGCGGGTCGGATCGCCTTCCAGCGCTTCGATTTTTGTAACGTGCGCGCCGCCTTCGGCCAACAGTTGCGCGGCAAACGGTACCGCGACGAACTGGCCGAATTCGACTACCCGCACGCCGTGGAACGGTTGCTGTGACACCCTCGCGTCCTCTCCCCTATATGGTTCGCCTCGAGGCAACATCCACAACATAGCCTTAAGGCGGCCATGGGTGCAAACGATGCCATGACCGTTTTCGCTGACTGGAACTCGAGATCCCGATCGTCAATGAAACGGCTCGGGATTTCACGAGTCACATCGCTGCGTCGGCGTGTTCCGCTCTGGCCGCAAGAAAAACCTGGTGAGCCGCATCCAGATTCATGACTAATATTCCAACACCGACAATCAGATCGGGCCAGACGGAAACGGTTGCCGCCGTCGCGAAACCAGCCCCAATGATCGCAAAGTTCGCTATTGTGTCATTGCGCGCCGATAGAAACGCAGCCCGAATCAGACTGCTTCGGTTCTTTCTGAAACGAGCGAGCAAAAACGC
>JAPUJX010000466.1 GCA_027295975.1 Gammaproteobacteria bacterium | reverse complement strand
TTCTTGAACGCGATTTTGGTTTACAGATGAGTCAAGTTTTTGCCCGACACCTAAATTGCGAACCTACATGCTCGTCGGTCTGAGGCGGAGCTTCGCTAATGTCCTGTCTCGTAAATAAGCTTAATGAGATGCGCAGGATGTTTTGTTCCTGGGGCAAAAAAGACCAGCAGATCGTTAAACTTATTGTGAAACAGGACACTAGCCTGGATTATTCATGAACAAGCGTAGCGAGGTTGGGTCGAGGGCAATGCGCATTGCTAGGCGGTTTGCAAAGCAAACCGCACGAGTAGTCAAAACGGAGGGTGGAGCGGACTGGAGGGCGCGAGTCCCGTCCCAAAGGGACGGGCGCGTGCATTGACAGCACGTCGAGCACCCGGAGGAAGCACGCCCTTTGTTTTTACTGCTATCGGCGACCGCAGTAGCTTGTTCATGAATAATCCATGTCTAGCATGGCTTGTTCAATCGAGGCATCGGTGCACATGAGCAATAACACCTCAAAGGTGGTCATAGCCGGAGGCAGCGGCTTTCTCGGCCGTTACCTCGCGGCGCTGTTGCGCCATGACGGACACGACGTGGTGAGCTTGAGCCGTACCCGCAGTGACGTGACTCAGACCGGGGTGCAATACGTTCGCTGGGACCCGACGGCCGTTGGCGACTGGACAGCGGTGCTCGAGCATGCGGATGCGGTTGTCAACCTCTGCGGCGAAACGATTTCCGGAAAACGCTGGACCGATGCGCGCAAGGCGGATCTTCTGGAAAGTCGATGCACACCGAGCCAGACATTGGTGACGGCAATCAATGGGATGACCAACCCGCCGTCCGTCTACCTGCAAGCCTCGGGCGTGGGTTATTACGGCACGGGAGAGGGAGTCGTATCGGAAAATAGCTCCCCGGGTGACGACTTTCTCGCCCGCCTGGCCGGTCGTTGGGAGGCTCCTGTTGCCGATGTAGGTGTTAGATCCGTGCTGCTCCGTTTCGGCGTGGTGTTACACGCGACCGAAGGCGCCCTGCCTATGATGCTGTTGCCATTTCGCGTTTTTATGGGAGGTACCCTGGCTACTGGCCGACAATGGCTCTCCTGGATTCACATATTGGACGCGGTGCGAGCCATGAGTTTCGTCATGGAGAGATCCGACATCGAAGGGCCGGTGAACATCACCGCACCGGAGCCGGTGCGCAACAAGACGTTTGCAACGTTCGCAGGTGCAGCGCTGAACCGCCCGACATTCCTGCCGACACCAGGGTTCATCCTGCACTGGCTGCTCGGTGAACAGGCGATACTCGTCACCGAAGGACAACAGGCGCATCCCACTATCTTGACGCAACGTGGATTTGTCTTTCGTTTTCCCAAGCTCGACAAAACCCTGGAGAATCTCCTTACAGGGTCCGGCACAGATCGTTGAGTTTCCTGCAGGCGATGGAAAACATGGAAAAATCCTCCACCGCCGCATGCCGGGCATCCTCGATTACACTTCGCCAACCCGCCGCGAAGTGCTCGTGTTCAGTCAGCCAGGCTGCAACATCACCTCCTCCGCCGTTCAGCGACCGGGCGGCCAGCGCCCCCTGGTGTGTAGTGACGTCGTCGAGCAGTGAATCCCGTTCCATGGCTTGCCAGTGACTGCTCGAAGGAAGATTGCCGATATGCTCCGTGAGCCAGTCCAGGCTGAGCTCCTGCCCGAGGGTCGCATACGCCTGGGCTACTTCCACGGGTTCGGTGCTGGTTTTGTCAGCAGCGTCGATGACAGGCAGCGCGATGGCCATGTCCGCGGCGTTGGCCGCATTACGCGCCAACGGTTCCGGTACGCCTGCGTCGACGAGATGTAACACCCGCTCATCCCATCCATCGGCGCGTGCTCGCCCCATGAGTTGCCCGCGGTATTTGTCCAGCACCCGGATCTTCGCTTGAAAATGATCAACAAGCTTCTCCACGTCAGTTGGATTACGCCTATGGCGGAATATCCAACGGGTAGTACGGCGTCCGAGGCGGATCAGTTCAAGCAGCATGCCGAGCTTTACATCGGCGGCAACATCAGCGAGCTGCTCGATACTCCGGTATTTCCCGCGGATGCCAAAGCTCTCCGCCGCGATGTAATAGGACCGGACGATCTCGTCCACATTACCGCCGACAAAACCCATCAGGTGTACGACAAACGTCACACCCATGTGATCTACGATATCGTTGGCAAGTTGCGTGGCAACGATCTCCCTGGCCAGCTGATGATCCAACAACGCCTGGGGGTACCGAGCCACCAACGTCGGAGGAAATGACTTCAGCACCTCCCCCGCTATCTGTGGATCTTCGTGAATGGACGAGTTCACCAGATGCAGCTTGATATGGGTTTTTGCATAAGCGAGCAGGACGGCCAGTTCCGGGCGGGTAAACCTCCCTCCCTGGACAAACCGTTCGGCAATCTCGTCGTCCGAAGGCAGGTGCTCGAGGGCGCGGTCGAGATTGTGATCCTCTTCCATTCGATGTAAAAAACGCCGGTACTGGTCTTGCCTGGACTGCGAGTGTCTCTGTGCCAAGCTCAAGGTCTGCACCTGGCGCCGATTGTTTGCCAACACGAGTTCGCTCACTTCGTCGGTCATGGCAGTCAATAATTTGTTGCGCTGCTCGATGCCGATCTCCTTCCTCGCGACGATCTCGTCCAGGACGATTTTTATGTTCACCTCATGGTCCGAACAGTCCACACCGGCTGAGTTGTCGATGAAATCGGTATTTACCGAACCACCAAGCTGGTCGAAGCTGATGCGCGCTTTTTGCGTCATTCCGAGGTTTCCACCCTCGCCAAACACGTGACAGTTCAGTTCGTCGGCATTCACTCGCAGGTGGTCGTTGGCCCGGTCGCCAACATCTGCATGACTCTCACCGCGGGCTTTTACATAAGTTCCAATGCCGCCGTTCCAGATGAGTTGCACCGGCGCCTTGAGCAACGCGTGAATCAACTCATCGGGGGATAGTTGCTTCGCATCTTTCCCATCTTTCCCATCTATAGCTATAGCAAAAACCGAGGCCATCTCGGGGGTAATCTTCACCGACTTGGCGCTCCGTGAAAACACGCCCCCGCCCGCCGAGATCAGCGAAACATCGTATTCCCCCCAGCCCGAGCGAGGTAAACCAAACAGCCGCTCGCGTTCGGCGTATCCTGTCACCGGATCCGGATCCGGGTCGACGAATATGTGCAGATGGTTGAATGATGCGATCAACCTGATGGTTCTCGATTGCAACATGCCGTTTCCGAACACGTCGCCGGACATATCGCCGATGCCGATCACGCTGAGCGGATCCTGCTGCACATCGATGTCTCGCTCGGCAAAATGCTGCTTTACGGAAACCCACGCACCCTTGGCGGTAATGCCCATCTTCTTGTGGTCGAATCCGTTTGACCCACCGGATG
Source organism: Gammaproteobacteria bacterium (assembly GCA_027295975.1). Lineage (GTDB taxonomy): Bacteria > Pseudomonadota > Gammaproteobacteria > Pseudomonadales > Azotimanducaceae > SMWK01. Next base: position 55 of record JAPUJX010000466.1, on the reverse strand, counting down.
CGAACGCATCCCCAAGCCAGAAACCGTATTGTTCGGCAACCGCGTTGGCCTCGTC
>JAPUJX010000465.1 GCA_027295975.1 Gammaproteobacteria bacterium | reverse complement strand
TCGATAACGCCGATGCCTACGCATAACACTCACAGAGGTACAAGATCGTGACAACTGAGCACCCGGGATTGCGGGAATCGAACCTGTTCAACCGTGATGTGATCCATGAAATTCAGCGCGCCGCTCGAGAGGGTATTTACGGTATCCGCGGTTGGGGCAGCAAACGCTACCTGCCGCATTTCGACGACCTGGTTTTCTTAGGCGCGAGCATGTCCCGTTATCCGTTAGAGGGTTACCGGGAGCGCTGTGACACAGACGTGGTGATCGGCGACCGATACGCAAGCAAACCCCTGCACCTGAAAATCCCCGTCACGATAGCCGGGATGAGTTTTGGTGCCTTATCGGCTCAGGCAAAAGAAGCCCTCGGACGCGGAGCCACCGCCGTAGGCACCAGCACCACGACCGGCGACGGTGGCATGACGCCTGAGGAGCGGGAATCTTCCACGCAGCTCGTGTATCAGATATTACCGTCCCGGTATGGCACGAACCCCGATGACCTGCGTAAGGCCGATGCCATCGAGGTGGTATTGGGTCAGGGTGCCAAACCGGGCGGGGGCGGCATGCTGCTGGGACTGAAGATGAACGAGCGCGTAGCCGCCATGCGCGACTTGCCGGTCGACATCGATCAACGCAGCGCGTGCCGCCACCCGGACTGGACCGGTCCCGATGATCTGGAAATCAAGATTCGCGAACTGCGTGAACTCACTGACTGGGAAAAGCCGGTGTTCATCAAGATCGGGGCAAGTCGAACTTATTACGACACAGCACTTGCGGTGAAAGCGGGTGCGGATGTGATCGTGCTCGACGGGATGCAGGGAGGTACAGGTGCAACACAGGATGTGTTCATCGAGCATGTCGGCATCCCCACCTTACCGGCGCTGCGGCAAGCCGTCGAAGCTCTGACGGAACTGGATATGCACCGCAAAGTTCAACTGATCGTTTCCGGGGGTATTCGAAGCGGCGCGGATGTGGCCAAAGCCCTGGCCATGGGCGCCGATGCCGTTTCCATCGGCACGGCTGCCTTGATTGCGCTCGGAGACAACAGCCCGGAATTCGACGAGGAGTACAAGAAACTCGGTAGTGCCGCGGGCTACTACGATGATTATCAGGCCGGATCGGATCCCGCCGGTATCTCCACGCAAGACGAAACACTGGCGAGCCGCTTGGACCCGGTGTTGGGCGGGCGGCGTCTGGCCAACTATCTCCGCACCATCACGATGGAAGCACAGATCATCGCCCGGGCCTGTGGCAAGTCCCATGTGTTGAATTTGGAGCCGGAAGACCTGTGCGCCTTGAGTATCGAAGCGGCAGCGATGGCCGGGGTACCGCTGGCAGGAACCCGTTGGATTCCAGGTCGGGGTGAGGCCTGAATTCCCGTTGGGGCCGGTAATGAAAGACAAGTCGAAAGACACAATCACCGTATCCGCTGACGAGACTCAGACCGGCGAGTCTCAGGGTCTGACCGATTTTTTGGGTGGGGTCCTCAAACAACGCCGGCTCGCGCAACATCTGACGATTCAAGACGTTGCCGATCTGTGCGACATCAGCCGTGGCATGCTGAGTCGTATCGAGAACGGTCAGGCCGCCCCCAGCCTGGATACCCTGCACCGGATTTGTCGCAGCATGGGTATTTCCATGTCCAACCTCTTCAAAGATTTTGATGTACCCGACGGTGGCGCCCGGTATGTGCCTCGCGGGGAGGGCATGGTGGTCGTGCGGCGCGGTACTCGACGCGGCCATTCCTACGAATTGTTGGCGTACGATCAGGGACCAAAAAAACTGTTCGAGCCGTTTCTGATTACCCTGGATGATGAAAGCGAGGTGTTCCCCCGATTTCAGCACGAAGGTACCGAATTCATATACATGCTGGAGGGAGAACTGGAGTACCGGGTTGGCAAACATTCTCATCTATTGAGTTCCGGAGATGCCCTCACGTTCCAGGGCAACATTCCCCACGGGCCGGAAGCGCTGCGTTCCGTGCCTATCCGGTTTCTGTCGGTGATTCACTATTCGGAGACTGACGAACGGCCAGCTCGGCGAAAGTCTCCTAAACGTCCCCGTAACCCGCGATAGCAGAAAGCCTCGCCGAGCACGCGCGCGGTATGATATTTTTGCATTCGAAGTCAAAATATTCTAGAGTGGCCGCGAGATGGTGCGCTAGGAACGCCCGGCATAGCGATGGCCTCTATGGTCCTACCACCAATCGTGAAGAAAAAACTGGAGAGAACACACATGAAACCCACCGAAAACATTTGGATTATGACGGGTGTGGCTTTAGCGGTGCAGTTAGCAAACGTTCCCACCGTTTCGGCTGCTGCAGAGGAGATGGTGATATCAGAGATAATCGTCACTGCACAGTTGCGTGAGCAGAATGTCCAGGATGTACCGCTTTCGGTGAGCGCCATATCCAGCGACAGCCTTAGAGATGGCGGCGTGATCGATATCAGTCGTCTCAAGTTGTTAGTCCCGGGAATGAACTTTGGTCAGACTGGTGCTTACGCACACGTAGCCATACGGGGTGCGCGGACCGAGGCTATTCAGGTCAATACCCAGCCAATCATTTCTAATTACATCGACGGCATCTACCGTGCAGGTACAGAGCAGTTCCTCGGACCCATGGTGGATGTAAATCGAGTGGAAGTGTTGCGTGGCCCACAGGGTACTT
>JAPUJX010000464.1 GCA_027295975.1 Gammaproteobacteria bacterium | reverse complement strand
ATTGTCGGCGTGGGTGGGGTTGATCTCAACGACAAGTACAGCCAGGGCGTACGGACGTTGCTGGGTGTTCACTCCAGGGGGTATCCGAACCTGTTTATCATGGGTGGATATCAGGCTTCCTTTCAGTTCAACCTCACCTATATCCTGCAAATGCAGGGTGATCATATTGCAGAGTGCATTGCCCACGCTCGACGCCATGGCCACAACACCATCGACGCAACCCGGGAAGCGGAGGAGTGGTGGGTGCAGCAAGTTATCGCCAATCGTGGCAAGACGACCCGTAACGAGGATTGCACCCCTGGGTATTACAATTTTGAAGGCGAATACCAGCGCCGGCAGGACGGAAACTACAATGGCGGCGTCATGAAGTATCTCGGCCATATGGGAGATGTCCGATCGAACATGACCGAGAACTTCGTTTTCACTTGAACCAGGTTGTCAGGACTGGAAGCCTGGCACCGCGACCACCAGGACAGTTCGACTTTCCCCTTTCGCAGTGGAATGGCTTTCTGATACGCACCCGAATTTCATCAGCTCCCCTTTTGTTGAAAGTAGGTCTTCAACCTATGGTTGTCGGGTACGCCGAAAAACGTTCATAGAATGAATCCGCCACAAACCTGACCCCCGGGGAAGTATCGTGCATGATGCGGTGGAATGGGCACAGCGCCTATAAAGGGGAAAGTAAATGATGCAGCAGGCGGCGGACTTTCTGAGCGAGAGCGAGGCGCTTCATGCACTCGTAACACCACTTTCGGATGAGGAATTCCAACGTAAAACCTCATTCAAGGACTGGACGATCAACAACGTGATTGGCCATCTGCACATGTGGAACTGGGCTGCCGATCTTGCCCTCAAAGACACAGGCGCGTTCAAAACCTTTTTAGTCGACCTGCGGGCCCACACGGCAAAAGGCGGTTCGCTGAACGAATTTGAAAAAAAGTGGGTAGATGGCTTGTCCGGCCAGGCGCTGGTAACAACCTGGCGTGAATTCTTCTCAGAAATGACCGATCGCTTCGGTGTGGCCGACCCGGCCAGGCGTGTGGTTTGGGCGGGTCCCGATATGAGCGTACGTTCCTCGATCACGGCGCGGCTCATGGAAACCTGGGCTCACGGACAGGAGGTTTACGACTTGCTTGGCGTCGTGCGCAAGAACGCCGATCGTATTCGCAATATTGTGGTACTTGGGGTGAACACCTATGGCTGGACGTTTAACGTGCGCGGTGAACAGCCACCTCAGCCGAAGCCGCATCTCAAACTCACCGCACCTTCGGGCGAACTGTGGACCTTCAACGATCCCAGTGCCGTTGAACTCATCGAAGGCCAGGCGGAGGAGTTCTGTCAGGTTGTGACTCAAGTCAGGAACATCGCCGATTGCGAGTTGCAGGTGACCGGACCAAACGCCAGCGACTGGATGGCAAAAGCTCAATGTTTTGCCGGTGGCGCCCAGGAACCGCCAGCACCCGGAACGAGGAAAGTGCAGTGAACGGTGGTGGTACGGCTATCGCAGAATCGACCTTGGTCGTTTCCTTAGGCGCCGGGATTGTCTACAGTTGCTCGAACAGTCGAAACTTCAGGGGAAAATAATGCAGGGGATGATCATCGATTGGATCGCGCACAATGCGCTCAATCTACCGAACAAAACCGCAACGATTGAACTACCGAGTGGTCGTCGGGAGACGTACGCGCAGATGCACGACCGCGTTGGGCGTATCGCGGGTTGGTTGCAGGCGCTTGGCGTGGGCAGGGGCGATCGTGTTGGTGTGCTCGCACTCAATTCAATCGATACCATGGACATCATTTTTGCCACGTGGCGAATTGGTGCCGTGCATCTGGCGCTCAATTTCCGGCTCACCCCGACGGAACTGGATTACATCATCGGTAATGCCGAACCCAAGGTACTGATCTCCGATGTCGAACTGGCTGAGACGGTGGGCGCGTTGACGGTTTCCATCGAGCATATGGTGGAGATGGATGGCCTCGGCGGCGACACGGATTTCGAAGCGCGTACCCGCGAAGCGACCCCCGTGACGGAGATGCTGGAATTGGAGCCTGAAGATCAGTGCATGTTGATGTATTCCTCGGGAACCACGGGTCTCCCCAAAGGCGTCATCATCACCTGTGGGATGATGCTCTGGGCACAGGTTAATGCGGGCGCTGCGATGGGGTGTACCCAGGACATGGTAAGCCTTGCGGTGATGCCGCTTTTCCACATCGGGGGGCTTCAGGTGTTTACCTGTCCAGCGTTGTTTGCAGGGGGCACCGCCGTGACCATGCGGACGTTCGATCCAGGCGCCACCCTGGACGCTTTCAGCGACAAGGAACTGGGTGTCACTCATTTTCTCGGGGTGCCCGCCATCTTCAATGCCCTGCGTGACCATCCAAAAAATCCACAATCGGATTTTTCGGGGTTGCATACCGTTATCGCCGGAGCGGAAGCGGTTCCGGCCTCGCTGGTGAACTGGTGGGCCGAAAGGGGTGTGGTGATCCAGGAAGGTTATGGGATGACCGAAAACGTGGCGAGCTGCTGCATCCTGGGCCGTGACGATGTGACCGACCATATAGGTTCCGCGGGCAAAGCGCTTCGCCACACCCAAATACGGATTGCCAGGGAGGACGGCACCGAGGCCGATCCTGGAGAATCCGGCGAGATTTGGTGCCGCGGTCCCGTGGTGACGCCGGGTTACTGGCGGCGGGGTGATGTCGACGAAGAAACGTTTGTGGATGATTGGTTGCGCACCGGAGATATTGGGTCTCGCGATGCTGAAGGGTTTATCTACATCGAGGATCGGCTGAAAGACATGTATATCTCAGGCGGCGAAAATGTCTATCCCGCGGAGATCGAGAACATTCTCTATGAACTCAAGGAGATTCGTGAAGTTGCGGTGATCGGGGTGCCCGATGAGCGTTGGGGGGAATCCGGTTGTGCGGTCGTCGCGCTCAAGGAGGGTGCCGAGATCAGCCCCGAAGCCATTCTGGAACACTGTCGGCCTCGACTCGCGCGCTTCAAACACCCCAACCATGTGGTTTTTGTCGATGAGTTACCTCGCAACGCCACGGGTAAAGTGCTGAAATTCGAGCTGAGGAAGACGATCAAACCCTGAAGTGGCGCGCAATCTGGCCGGGCGAACCACGGTGAACTATCTCGACGCTGACGACAAACGCTTCGTGCGCATCAACCACCTCAGCGGAGCCCAACGGCGTCCAGACCGATAATTTCGGGTTGAACATTGTCGTGTTTGGCTTTTGACCCAGGCCCAGATACCCGTAGAATCTAATCTTCGTGGGAAAGAGGCCCGGATGGCATGCATATCGACGCCAGCATCGAAGAGTTGATGGGTGAGTTCGATTTTGATCCGGGCACGCTGAAAGCCAAATATCTCGCGGAGCGGGATAAACGGATTCGGCCGGATGGCATCGATCAGTATGTAGAAGTAACGGCCGAGTATTCCCATTACATCGATGATCCCTACGTGGAACCGGGTTTTGAACGCGAGCCGCTGTTCGATGAGGTGGAAGTAGCCATCATCGGTGGCGGTTTTGGTGGCTTGCTGGCGGGAGCCCGGCTCCGCGAGGCGGGATTTGAAGATATCCGCGTGATCGAAAAGGCGGGGGACTTTGGCGGCACCTGGTACTGGAATCGTTATCCGGGTGCGATGTGCGATGTCGAGTCGTACTGTTATTTGCCGTTGCTCGAAGAACTCGACTACATTCCCAAACACAAGTACTCGTTTGCACCGGAAATTCTCGAGCACAGCAAGCGTATCGCGCGGCGTTACAACCTCTACGAGAACGCCTGTTTACAGACCGACGTGCAGGAACTGCGCTGGGACGAATCTTCGGCCCGATGGATCATCAAGACGGACCGTGGAGACCGCATCAGCGCCCGGTACGTCGCCATGGCAAATGGTCCCCTCAGCCGTCCGAAACTGCCGGGAATTCCGGGTATCAATGAGTTCAGGGGTTATACCTTCCACACAAGCCGCTGGGACTACGGATATACGGGTGGTAATTCGAGCGGAAACCTCACCGGCCTTGCCGATAAGCGAGTTGGCATCATCGGCACCGGCGCAACGGCCGTTCAATGTATTCCCCACCTTGGCGCCTGGGCTGAACAACTTTACGTTTTCCAACGCACCCCTTCGTCAATCGACGTGCGCAACAATGCTGAGACCGATCCCGCATGGGTCGAATCCCTGGAACCTGGCTGGCAACAGCGGCGCATGAATAACTTCAACATCCTGGTTAATGGTGGGGACCAGGACGAAGATCTCGTTGGAGATGGCTGGACCGACATATTCCGCAACCTGACCGGTGTCGCTGCGAAGCTGGCGGGTCGCAAGCTCGGACGGCGATTGAACAGTGAAGAGCGAGCCCAACTCATGGAGTTGTCCGACTACCGGAAAATGAACCAGGTCCGCAATCGGGCTGAAAACATCGTCGAGGATCCGGAGTTGGCTGAAGCGTTGAAACCCTGGTATCGGCAATTCTGTAAACGTCCCTGCTTTCACGACGAATACCTGCCGACATACAACCGGCCGAATGTGACCCTTGTCGATACCGACGGTAAAGGCGTCGAGCGTCTGACCGAAAATGCAGTTGTGGTTGACGGCAAGGCATATGCAGTTGACTGCCTTGTTTTTGCTACCGGGTTCGAGGTCGGTACGTCCTTCACAAGACGGGCTGGCTACGAAATCATCGGACGTGATGAAAAACGCTTGAGCGAACATTGGTCAGAGGGGTTACGCACCCACCATGGTCTTCAGAGCCATGGTTTCCCCAACTGTTTTTTCCTCGGTTTCACCCAGACGGCAATCACCGTAAACGTGCCTCACGCGCTTAATGAGCAGGCGAAACATGTTGCCTATATCTTGAGCGAATCCCGTGCTCGTGATAAACGAACCGTCGAGGTGACTGCGGCGGCTGAGCAGGATTATGTTGACGAGATTCACCGCCTGTCCAGGCTGGGTGCCCGGTTCTACGCGGAATGCACACCGGGGTACTACAACAGCGAGGGTGAGCCCGGGAATCGCAACGGGTTCTTTTCAGAGATGTATGGGGCCGGTCCGATCCAATTTTTCAAAGTCCTGGAGCAGTGGCGCGCTGAGGGTAGTCTGGAAGGGCTTGACCTGCGCTAAATAAATTTAGGTCAGTGTAAAAACTTATTCCCCCAGAATAGTTTTTTACGCTGACCCCGAATTTGCGCTGACGACCAACCACCCGTGATGGACAAACCGATACTTGCAAACGGCGGCCTCAAGTTCCCGGCGCTTACCTGTGGATTCGAA
>JAPUJX010000463.1 GCA_027295975.1 Gammaproteobacteria bacterium | reverse complement strand
GGGGGGAACCGGGCAGTTATTCGATTGGTCGTTGTGGCCGGGTAACGCCAGCAAGCCCCTGGTGTTGGCGGGTGGGCTCACCCCCGTCAACGTGGCAGAGGCCGTCGTACTGACCCAGCCATATGCAGTGGATGTCTGCGGCGGCGTCGAAACCGCCCACAAAGGGAAAAAGGATCCAGAAAAAGTGATGAGGTTTGTGAAAGAGGTGCGCAGTGTCGGGATCCAATAGGTACGAACAGCCCGTGGCAGGGCATTTCGGCGAACATGGGGGTCGATTTGTCGCCGAGACACTCATGCATGCGCTGGATGAACTCACCGAGTTGTATACCAGTGCGCAAACCGACCCGGTGTTTCAAGCCGAGTTGCAGCATGACCTCGAAAATTACGTGGGCCGTCCGACCCCGCTGTATTTTGCCGAGCGACTGACCGATGAGCTAGACGGTGCTCGAATCTATCTGAAACGCGAGGATTTGAACCATACCGGTGCCCACAAAATCAACAACACCATCGGTCAGGGTCTACTGGCCAAACGTATTGGCAAACCGCGGATCATCGCGGAAACCGGTGCGGGTCAGCATGGGGTTGCCACCGCCACGGTAGCGGCCCGTTTGGGGTTGGAATGTCAGGTGTACATGGGTGCCCGGGATATTCAACGGCAGAGTCTGAACGTCTATCGGATGAAGCTTCTCGGCGCCGAAGTGATCTCGGTGACATCGGGATCGCAAACGCTGAAGGACGCCATGAACGAAGCCATGCGCGACTGGGTGACAAACGTCGACGACACCCACTACGTCATTGGTTCCGTTGCCGGTCCACACCCGTATCCGATGATGGTACGGGACTTTCAGTCGGTGATCGGGCGCGAGGCGCGGGCACAATGCCTGCAGGCGGTCGGACGGCTGCCTGATGTTCTGGTCGCCTGCGTGGGCGGGGGATCCAATGCGATGGGGTTGTTTTATCCGTTTGTCGATGACCCCGACGTTCGCATGGTGGGAGTGGAAGCGGCGGGTCTCGGGTTGGACACGGGGCAACATGCTGCGCCGCTGAACGTTGGGCGCGTTGGAGTCCTGCATGGCAGCCGAACCTACCTGATGGCGGACGACGATGGCCAGATTCTCGAAACCCATTCCATCTCGGCTGGTCTCGATTATCCCGGGGTCGGGCCGGAGCACGCTTACCTCAAGGATATTGGCCGCGCCGAATACGCGGCGGTGACCGACGACGAAGCCATGGAGGCGTTTCGCCAGCTCAATCGAACCGAAGGCATCATGCCCGCGTTGGAATCCAGTCACGCCCTCGCCTGGGTCGCCCGGCACGCGCCCGTTATGGGTGGCGATGAGATCGTGATCGTGAATCTGTCTGGGCGTGGGGACAAAGACATTCTGAGTGTGGCGGAAATAGACGGGATCTTGTTGTGAGTCGCTTGCACGACAAGCTGGATCGGCTGAGAAAAAATAACCGCAAGGCACTGATCACCTTCATCACGGCGGGTGATCCCAACCCGGAGGTGACGGTTCCGGCGTTGCTCGGTCTCGTCGCCGGAGGAGCAGACGTACTGGAACTCGGGTTGCCGTTTTCAGATCCGGAGGCTGATGGTCCCGCCATTCAGGCTTCGTCGGAAAGAGCGCTCGCCCACCAGGTAACGTTGAGCCAGGTGCTGGACATGGTGAGCGGCTTTCGCAGTCACGACGACACGACCCCGGTCGTGCTCATGGGATATCTCAATCCGATTCTGGCGATGGGTGCCGGCGCGTTTGCGAAGCAGGCTCACGCCTCCGGTGTGGATGGCTTGATCATGGTGAACCTGCCACCGGAAGAAGCCGGAGAAATTGCCCCGTTGCTGAAAACCCATGGAATAGATCTGATTTACCTCGTCGCACCCACCACCACCGTGGAACGCATGCGCTTCATTGCGGAACGAGCCCAGGGTTTTGTGTATTACGTTGCGTTGAAAGGCACTACGGGTGCGGACCATATCGAAGTAGGGTCGGTCACCGACAAGGTGACCGCGCTGAAGCAGGCCACCAATCTGCCGGTTATGGTCGGGTTCGGCATCAAGGATGGACAATCCGCGAAAGCGGCCGCGAGGAGTGCCGACGGCGTGGTGGTGGGTAGCGTGCTGGTCTCGATAATGGGAGCGGGTGACGATACGGACACGATTCCTCAGCGGCTGAGTTCGTGTGTAACGGAAATCAGAGAGGCCCTGGATTCCTGACAGGGAGTCGAGCCTCAACTACCGTCAATCATGCGGGAATGTCTGAACGAATGGCTGGACTTCATCGAAACCGTGCACCCGCGGGATGTGGAGCTTGGACTCGAGCGGGTCAGGGCGGTCGCCCATGCCATGGGTCTCATTCCGCCGGTATCACGTACCGTGATCGTCGCCGGCACCAATGGCAAAGGATCAACGGCGGTATTCACGGAATCTCTTCTGCGCCTCGGGGGCCTGAAGGTCGGCACGACTTTGTCTCCACACGTACACGTATTCAACGAACGCGTCCGTCTCGATGGAGAACCCTGTTCGGACGAAATGTTGTGCGAGAGTTTTGCCCGGGTAGAGGAGGCGCGCGGTGGCGTGCCTTTGACCTATTTTGAATTCGCCTCGCTGGTAGCGTTGGATACCTTTCACACGTCGGCAGTCGACGTTGCCATTCTCGAGGTGGGGTTGGGAGGCCGTCTCGATGCGTTCAACGTGGTTGACGCGGACGTCGCGGCCATCACCAGTATCGGGCTCGATCACCAGGACTATCTCGGCGACGAACTCGAGACGATCGGCTCGGAGAAGGCTGGAGTATTGCGTCGAGAGCAACACGTGGTGCTT
>JAPUJX010000462.1 GCA_027295975.1 Gammaproteobacteria bacterium | reverse complement strand
GGAGGGGGCTTCGAGCGTGGTGAACCTGACCGGCATTCTTTACCAGACCGGGGCCCAGCGCTTTGACGAGCTGCACGGGTCCGGCCCCGGGCGGGTGGCCACGGCGGCGGCAGCGGCCGGGGCGGAGCGGCTGGTCCAGGTCTCGGCCATCGGCGCCAGCCCGGATTCCCCATCCAGCACCTCGAGCATCCAATCGGCATAGGGTTGCCAGTCACTCGCCAGCAACAGCCTGCCACCGGGTTTCAGGCGATCCGCAAGCAGCGCCGCAAACCCTGGTTGGATCAGCCGCCGCTTGTGGTGACGAGTTTTGGGCCAGGGATCGGGAAAATAGATTCGGACCTCGTCAAGGCTGGCCGGATCGAAACATTCGGACAACGCGCTGGTTGCTTCCTCGTTGATGATTCGCAGGTGAGTGAGTTTCTGCGCCGCCATTCCCAGTAGTAGAGAACCAATACCGGGCTGATAGACATCGATGCCCAACAGGTTCCAATCGGGATGCCGCTGCCCCCACGCAAGGAGCGCATGACCCATGCCAAATCCGATTTCGAGACCCAGCGGCGCACTGCGACCAAACACGGCGGTCCAGTCTGGCATCCGGGTAACCTCGAGCCGCGTGGATATCAGGAACTGGTCACTAAGCTCACTAATGGCGCGAGCCTGGCCCCTGGATATGCGGCCCTGGCGGCGCAGATAAGTACGAGTGGTCAATGTCGCAACGCGGCGCCAATGAGGGCCAACCAGCCAAAAACGAAAGCGCCGCCACCAACCGGCGTTACCGGACCCAGCACTGACGGGCCGTTTAATGCGAGGGCGTACAGGCTGCCCGAGAACAACACAATCCCGCAGAGAAAACTCCAGCCCGCAACAACCATGAGAGTCGGAGGGTGAACGTTGGTTTCGGCTCGGGCCCCCCAGATTCCGACGACAATCAGCGCCATAGCGTGACTCAGTTGATAACTGACCGCGGTCTCCCAGGTATGGAGGGACGGGGGTGTCAGATGGCCGCTGAGCGCGTGCGCGCCAAATGCTCCAAAAAGAACGCCGGTGGCGCCAAAAAACGCCCCGGCGATCAAGAATATCTTGAGATGCGGCACCCTCGAGGTACTTATGCCGAGATAGAAGCCTTGAGTTTTTTCAGGGCGTTTTTCTCGATCTGGCGGATTCGCTCGGCGGAGACGTCAAATTCCTGAGCCAATACGTGGAGCGTGCTTTTGTCATCACCCAACCAGCGTCTCTGGATGATTTCCTTGCTTCGGTCATCCAACTGCCCGAGAGCCACGGCCAGCTTGCCGCTCGCATCCTGGCGCCAATCTTCTTCCGCCACTAGATCTGCCGGATTGGTTCCTTCCAGCTCGAGAAAGTGGGCGGGGGCTACCGGCTGCTCATCGTCGGTTGCATAACCATCGAAGGCCATGTCACTCGCCGCCAGGCGACTCTCCATGCGCGTCACTTCCTGCTCGGAAACCCCCAGCTGATCGGCCATGGCCCTGGTTTCCTCTAGAGTCAACCAAGCTAAACGTTTCTTCGAGCTGCGCAGGTTGAAAAACAGCTTCCGTTGCGCTTTGGTGGTGGCCACCTTCACGATTCGCCAGTTTCGCAGGATAAACTCGTGCATCTCCGCCTTTATCCAGTGTACGGCAAAAGAAACCAGCCGCACGCCGACTTCCGGGTTGAATCGCTTTACGGCCTTCATCAGGCCGACGTTGCCCTCCTGAATCAGATCTCCCTGGGGAAGACCATAACCCTTGTAGGAACGCGCAAGATGCGCCACGAACCGCAAGTGGCACAACACCAGCTCACGCGCCGCTTCGAGATCATTTTCGTAGTAGAACCGCTCGGCGAGGGTTTTCTCCTCTTCCGCGCTCAGCACCGGAAACCGGCTTAGAGTGTGCAGGTACGCATCCAGGTTCTGGCCCGGCGAAAGACTACTCAGCGGTAATAGACTCGTTGTCATGTGATACCTCCGGTAACACCAATAGTGCAAGTTTAGCACTCTATGACTGAGACTGCTAACCTCTCAAAAAGTTCCTAACTTGTTGAAATCAATTGATTTCCAGGTCGGCCAATCGTTGTCTTGCAGCCAGAAGCGCCCCGGCTATGCCCAGGATCCCGCCAACAACCAACAGCACCGCCAGGAATTTGGGGTCGAAGCCGCTCATTTCCAGGTTCTGGCCATAACTCCCAAGCAGATGTGTGAGCGGCGTCTCAATGATAACCAGACACAGGCTGATCAGCATTGCCGCAATCATCCCTCCACCCAAACCGTAAAAAGCGCCGAAGTACAGGTACGGACGACGGATCTGACGATCCGTGGCGCCAACTAACTTCAAAACCCGAAGCTCCTCCAATCGCGCTTCAATAGCCAATCGTACCGAGGTTGCGGTTACCAGCACGGCTGCGAGTCCGAACAATACACCCAACATCAGACCCAATCGGCTGACCACCCGGGTGATGTCGGTCACCCTTTGCAGCCAGGTCTTTTCCATCACCACTTCGCTTACCCCGGCACGGCGCCCGGCAAACTCGGCGACCAGCTCGAGGTCCATCAGTGACGCGCCATCTCGAAGAGTCGCCCGCAACGATGCCGGCAGAGGATTTTCCGCAAGGAGATCCAGGGCATTCGCAAGGCTGGAATACGTCTGGAACTCCTGCAGCGCCTCGGCCTGGGTGGTGATTTTCACCGAGCTGATTTCGCTACGGCTACCCAGTGCCTCTGCCGCGGCAGTTATCTCTGCTTCCGCCAAACCCAGATCGAAGTAAACGGATAACCCCGGCCGACCCTCCCAGGCAGTCGTCATACCCGCGAGGTTGATCTGCAGTAAAAACAATCCTGCGGGTAATGCCAGGGCAATCCCCACCAACAGCCACACGAGCAGGCTCGCGCCTAGCCGCGCGCTGACGAAATGAACGGTTTCTCCTGCTACCCGCCGGTGATCGCGCCACCAGGTCAACGGTCCGGTATGCACCCTGGGCCAGGGATCTTTGCGGAGCTTAGCTTTCCGTGTCATGGGCCACCGCTGGGTAAACAAACGACACGACGCAAGATAGCTCACAAGAAACGCGCGACAGGTTGTCAGACATGTCCATCAATACGATCCCCGACGATGCTGCCGTTACCGAGCTCGATGATCCGAGAGTTCATTGACTCGATCAGATCATGATCGTGGCTGGCGATGATCACCGTAGTGCCGACCTGCTTGAACTGTTCGAACAGATGCATGATGTCCTGGGATAACTCGGGATCGAGATTGCCCGTTGGCTCGTCTGCAAGCAGGATTTTCGGTCTCGGCACCACCGCTCGTGCGATTCCGACCCGCTGTTGCTCACCCGTCGAAAGATGTCCCGGAAAAAGTTGCTCCTTCGGCAGCAGACCCACCCGCGACAATGCGGCCCGCACCCGTCGCACGATGTCCTTTTCCCGCATGCCGGAGACTCGCAGCGGCAACGCAACGTTGTCAAACACCGTACGGTGAGCAAGCAGATGGTGGTCCTGGTACACGGCCCCGAGGTTCTGGCGGTAATAAGCCAGCCGTCTCGGACTGATCTGCGTCACGTTGACGCCGTTGACCAGTATCTGTCCCCTGGAGGGTTGATCCAAACACATCAACAATTTCAGGAAGGTGCTTTTACCCGCGCCCGAATGCCCGGTCAGGAAGGTCATCGAACCTTCATCGAACTCCACTGAAATGTCCTTCAATGCCTCGTGGCCATTATCAAAGCGTTTGGTGACTTGATGGAACTCGATGTGCCCCACCTAATCAATCGCCAGTAGTGCGTCAACGAAACTATCCGCTTCGAACGGGTTCAGGTCTTCGAGCTGCTCACCAACCCCAATGAAATAGACGGGTTTACTCAACTCCCTCGCGATCGCAAAAATCACTCCAGCTTTCGCGGTACCGTCCAGCTTGGTGATAACCAATCCCGTCACACCAACTGCCTCATCAAATTGTTTGACCTGACTCAACGCATTCTGACCAACGCC
>JAPUJX010000461.1 GCA_027295975.1 Gammaproteobacteria bacterium | reverse complement strand
CCGGTGGTCGCCAGGTGATATTCGCCCTCCGTCGTTACCGTCATCACGAGCGAGATTCGATATAGTTTAGCCCCACACTACGTGGAACACTACGAAGTGAGTTGGGATTATGAATTTTTTGGTAACTCATTGATTTTATTGGTCGGAGTGAGAGGATTTGAACCTCCGGCCCCCACGTCCCGAACGTGGTGCTCTACCAAGCTGAGCTACACTCCGAAGCCCCGGAAGGTCGCGTATTGTAAGAGCCGATCTGGCCAGCTACAACCGCATGCCTGATTGGACCGGCTAGATAAGAATACTCTCCCGCCGATAGAGGCTGATGGCCAGCCATGCCAGACCGGCTGCGAGTGTTCCCGTCGTCGCCGCAGAAACCACCAGGTGCAGCCATTTGATGGGTTCACCGATGATGAGATCGCTGATCAGGGTAGACTGGCTCAAACTGGGAACGAGCATGAGCAGGGTTGACGCTTCGACGCCGAGCAACTGGGCAATGATCAGCGGCATGGTGGGTACCAGGATGACAATGGTGAGGTAGGTTTGCGCTTCCTTGTAACTTTTCGCAAACGACGCAACAACCGTCAGCAGAGAAGCTGCGAAAAATAGGAGCGGCAGGGCAACAACGAAGATGCCCAGGCAAGCGCCAAGGCCGATCTCCAGGGACATGCCAATTCTATGTAAGGGCACGAACGGTACGGCGACCGAAAGGCTCGCCAGGAACACGACCAGCGACATTGCCCCGAAGATACCCGTTGCGGTGATCTTGCCGAGGACGAGCTGAGTTCGCGAGGTAGGCTGCGAGAGCAGGGGTTCCAGCGAGCCGTGTTCCCGTTCCCCCGCGGTGGTGTCGATGGCAAGATAGAACCCCCCCATGAAGATCACCAGCACCAGCAGGTATGGCAGCGTTGCCAGAATTGACATTGCGCGAGCGGCCGGAGAGGCGGTATCAACTTCCTGCACGAGAACCGGCACGGTGATAGTCGGATCGACGCCCCGAAGCTGCAATCTCAGGTAACCGATACCCTGGGCAAAACGACGGATCATGGCCCGCACCTGACCGTAGTTGCGGCGTGATTTGCCGAGCTGCGAGCTGTCGTAGATGAGCGGCAGCGAGTTGATCTCGCCGTTGGAGAAGCGGAGCCCGTAAGTATCGGGGATGACCAGAATCAGATCATGGTCGCCTTCGATTACCGCCTGCTTAGGATCTTCCAGCTCCGCGCGGGTAACCTCCGTATTCTGCCGTTCCAGGAAGGAGACGAGCTGAGGGGCGTTTTCACTTCCCACCACGGTGAGAGCGACGGCATCGGTTGAACTACCCAGGGCGGTGTCCAGTACGAAAGCCATCAGACCGACAAATAGTGCCGGGCCCAGCAGGGCAAGAGAGAACGATGAGATAATGGTGCGCCTGTCGCGGATGTTGTCGGTACATTCCTTGCGCAACACGGTCAGGAAACCGCCTATCATGCCTCTGCCTCGATCACCTTTATGAAAGCCTCTTCCAGGTCTTCCTGGCCGGTGTCCGTTTTCAGCCGGTCCAACGTCCCCTGGAACTGTACCCGGCCCTGACCGATGATGATCACGTCGTCGCAGAGGTTGGCAACTTCCTGCATCACGTGACTCGAAAACAATACGCAGCGGCCTTCCGCCTTGAACCCCAGGATAATCTCGCGCAGCGCCCGGGTCGCCATTACATCCAGCCCGTTCGTGGGCTCATCGAGTAATACGTTCCGGGGGTTGTGCACAATTGCGCGTGCGAGGGCGACCTTGATGCGCTGTCCCTGGGAAAATCCTTCGACACGTCGCTCACTGAATTCAGACATGTCGAGGAGCTCGATTAGACTGTCTATCCTGGCATCCAGTTTATCGCGGCTCATGCCGTGGAGCTCGCCGTAGTAGCGAATGTTTTCGCGCGCGCTCAACCGGCCGTAAAGTCCCGTTGCATGGGGTAATACCCCGATGCAGGAACAAACGGCCATGGGTTCTGAGCTCACATCGTGACCGTCCACGCTGGCGTACCCCGAGCTGGGTTTGATCACCGTGGACAACATGCGTAACGAAGTCGACTTTCCCGCGCCGTTCGGTCCGAGCAGCGCCGTCACTTTACCGTCGTCGGCCGAAAACGAAGCATCTATCACCGCTTCGACGTTGCCGAAGTTTTTGCACAAACCCTCGGCCCGAATCATGGAGCGGGACCCATCAGATTGATGAAGAACGGCGTTGGCCCCAGGCGCTGCATACAACTCGAGTCGAGCGCGTCGGGATCGGCCGACTCGATGAATTCCGCTGCCAATCGCGGTAAGCAGCCGCGGCCGATCACCCCATGTCCCTGCCCGGGAGCAACCAGGTGGTGTGCGTTCTTGAAGTTGCCGAGCACCAGATCTCCATAACGAGGAGGGGTTATCGGGTCGTTTTCACCGGAGAGAATGAGAATCGGATGTTCCGCGTGGAGTGGTTCCTTCATGTCTGCGTCGATCAGGCCCCGGGGCCATTGTGCGCACATGATGTTGA
>JAPUJX010000460.1 GCA_027295975.1 Gammaproteobacteria bacterium | reverse complement strand
GTCAAGGCCGATGCCTATGGGCTTGGCCTCGAGGCGGTTTCCAGACAACTGCGACAATCGGGGTGTAGCACTTTTTTTGTTGCCACCGCCGATGAAGGCTGCGAACTGAGGGGTTTCCTCGACGGCGTTGATATATACGTCTTCGAGGGTGTCCACGCCGAGAGCGCGGGGCAACTCGCGGCGGCCGGGTTACGCCCGGTCATCAACCATGCCAGGCAGCTCGAGGCTTGGCGATCACACCCGAACCTGCCGATTGCCGTCCACGTCGATACGGGAATGCAACGTCTCGGGTTTCCCGGTAACGTCGATAGCGGGTTGTTCGGTGGTTTTGAGGTCGCCTTGTTGATGACCCACCTGGCTTGTGCAGACGACCCGGAGCATGTTTTGAACAGGCTGCAGATCGAGCGTTTCGATACGGTGCGAGGGAAGTTTCCCGGGGTGCCGGTGAGCATTGGCAATTCCGCCGGTGTCCTGATGGGTAGGGACTTTCAAGGTGATATCGGCCGGCCCGGCATCGGCCTGTACGGCGGTAACCCGTTCAGCGGCAGACCTAACCCGATGAAGACGGTGGCTACGCTCGAAGAGCAGATTCTGCAACTGCGAACGGTTTCGGCCGGAACCAGCGTGGGGTATGGGGCGACGTACGTCCCCCGGAATGATTGCCGGATGGCCGTGCTCGGGCTCGGTTATGCCGACGGAGTGCCTCGCCTGCTGTCAAATCGGGGTTACGTTTCTGTCGATAACGCCGGAACAGGCACAAAAAGAACTCGCTGCCCGATTCGAGGGCGAATCTCCATGGATTTGATGCTCATCGACGTGACCGGGAATGACGTGAGCGAAGGCGATTGGGTGGAGTTGATCGGCGAAAACGTTTCCCTTACCGAGGTGGCACGATGGGCGGATACGGTCCCCTACGAGATTCTGGCGGGCCTGGGTCGGAGAATTCCTCGGGTTTACTTCTGAACAGAGTCTCCTGCTCGAATTGCGCTTCCACCTCGAGCAACCGTCGAGCGGTCTCGAGATCGCGGGTGGCAAGATCGATGTCGCCGCGCACCCGGTGGACGAACACCCGGTTGTAATGAGCGAGAGCCGACCTGCTGGTGTTTTCATCAATTGCGTCCTGATAACTCTGCCATGCCTCATCAAAGCGGCGCATGCGCCACAACAGGTTACCGCGGTTGATCAGCAGGGCAGGGACGTTGGGGAGAATCTCGACTGCGTGTTCGATGTCGGCCAATGCTGCCGCGAAATCGTCCCGGTTGCTCAATATCAGAGCGCGATTGGCATAAGCCGCAACACGGTTCCGGTCGTCCGATGCTTCGGCGACGGCCTGGTCACATGTTGCGAGCTCACGGCCCCGTTCCAGTGCTGTTTGATAACACCGGATCGCGGCACCGATCGCAGGCTCATCGGCCCCATCGCGGTACTCGAATTCCCGCGTCGGCGGCGTTGCCTGGGATGATCGGTCGCCCGCTTCGGCAGCGCGGATTTCTTCGGATGCGAAGCAGCCGAGCAGAACAAAACCCCAGAAACAAGACAACCTCCATATCATGACCACGAGTTTACCTGTTGGCAGCGCGCTCAGGAATCCAACCGGGTATATTGACTGTTTAGGGGGAGAAGTGACGATGGCTGGAGTAAATCCGGATGGTCTGTTGCGCGGAAAAGTGGCGGTGGTTACGGGAGCCAGCCGCGGCATTGGTGAGGCTATCGCCTTACGTTACGCGATGGAGGGAGCGAAGGTTGTGGCATCAGCCAGAACCGTTGAAGAATCGGATCACTATCTGCCTGGAACCATCACCCATACGGTTGAAAGGATCAACAACGCCGGTGGACGGGCACTCGCGGTACGCGCGGACCTTGCTGTATCCGAAGACCGTCACCAGTTGATTGAAGCGGCCCTGGAGGCATTCGGTGGGGTGGACATACTCGTCAACAATGCGGCGATTACCTATTTCATAGCGGCGGCGGATTTTCCGGAAAAGCGCTTCCGGTTAATGATGGACGTTCAGGTCTGGGCGCCTTTTGAGCTCACCCAGCTTGTTCTGCCCGGTATGCGGGAGCGCGGGGAGGGTTGGATCCTCAACGTCTCTTCACACGCAGCCCTGCACCCTGACAAGACGTTGACGGGACACGGTGGGACCGTATACGGGATGTGCAAAGCGGCATTGGAGAGGTTCACGACCGGCCTCGCCCAGGAGATGTTCGACGAGAATATCGGGGTCAACGTGATCTCTCCGGGTTTGGTTGCAACCCCCGGCGTGATGCATCACAAACTCATCAACGATACCAATAAAGACCGGGTGACACCGGTTGAGCATATGGCGGAAGCGTGCCTGCGTCTGGTGTACGGCGACCCTCGGAAGTTCACCGGCCGCATTGCCTATGCCGACGAGCTAATGGCCGAATTCGACCTGACCGCTGCAGATCTGATCTGAATCCGGCACGTCACGTGTTTACGCTACTACGCCACTCAATTTGCCAACTCGCTCATGATTGATCAGCCCCGAATTGGTAACTCTGTTTTTTTGGTCACGGTGCGCAGGGCGAAACTCGAATGGACACGGTCCACACCGGGCAGCCGGGTCAGATATTGACTGTGAATGCGTTCGTAATCTCTGGCATCCTTGACGATGACCCTCAGTAGATAGTCGGAGTCCCCCGACATCAGATAACACTCCATTACCTCGGGTAACTCCTTGGCCGCAACCTCGAACGCGGCAAGATCAGCCTGTTGTTGGCTGGTCAGGGTTATCTGCACGAATACGTTGTCCGGGTAACCGGCCATGGACTGATCCACAAGGCAGACCTGGCCTCGGATCCACCCGGAAGTCTCCAGTCTGCGCACACGTCTGAGACAGGCGGATTCCGACAGATTGGCCAGCTCCGCCAGCGCGTGGTTCGACATCTTGGCATTCTGTTGTAACTCGTGAAGAATTACGCGGTCTATTCGATCGATTTTGAATGTTTCTTGCGCCATATCTTAATAACGATCCTGTATCTTGTGTATTTGACCAAAATCAATACAAAAATGCAACAAACTGTTGTCAGGCATTAACTACAATTGCGGATCAACTTGGGATCAACTTGGGATCAACTTGAGAGGAGGTGGTGTCATGCGCATTGGAGTGCCCAGAGAGATCAAGGTTCACGAGTATCGCGTGGGGCTGTCCCCGGCGTCCGTGGATGAACTGACGTCCAATGGCCATGAGGTCGTGGTCGAGTCGGGCGCAGGTGCGGGCATCGGCTTTGACGATGCCCAGTACGTTGGCGCGGGAGCCACCATCGGCAATGTCGAAGAAACATTTGCCGCGGAACTGGTGGTCAAGGTCAAGGAGCCTCAACTCGAAGAGTGCGAACGGTTCGGGGAAGGTCAGGTGTTGTTCACTTATCTGCACCTCGCCGCCGACCGCCCCCAGGCTGAAGCGCTCATGGATTCCGGCGTCACCGCAATCGCTTATGAAACCGTCACTGCTGCCGAAGGTGGTTTGCCGTTGCTCACACCGATGAGCGAGGTTGCTGGACGGATGTCGGTACAGGTCGGCGCATATGCGCTCCAGAAAGCCAACGGAGGACGGGGCACGTTGCTTGGCGGCGTATCGGGAGTTGCCCCAGGTAAGGTGGTCATTCTCGGCGGCGGCATCGCGGGGACCAACGCGGCTACCATCGCAGTGGGCATGATGGCCGATGTCACCGTTCTGGACAAAAGCGTTGCGCGCATGACCTGGCTTGGTAACCACTTCCAGGGACGCGCGAAAGTGTTGATGGCGAGTGATCAGAACGTTCGCGAGCAGGTACTACAGGCCGATCTGGTGATTGGCGCAGTCCTCATTCCAGGCGCCGCCGCCCCGAAACTGGTGACCAGGGACATGGTGGGTGCCATGCTCGAGGGTGCGGCCATGGTGGACATTTCCATCGATCAGGGGGGGTGTTTCGAAACCAGCCGGCCAACGACTCACGACGCTCCCACCTATGTAGAGGAAGGGGTGGTTCACTACTGTGTGACCAACATGCCGGGAGCGGTTGCGCGAACCTCGACAATTGCGCTGAACAACGTCACGTTGCCGTACGTTCGGGCGTTGGCGAATCTGGGCTGGCGGGGTGCGTTTGCGGCGAACGGGCATTTTGCCAGGGGTCTCAACGTTCACCAGGGCAAAATACGCCATGGGTCGGTGGCGACGGCGCTGGGCGTGGAGGCGGTACCCATTCGCTGCGCTGCCTGAGACTTCGGGGAGTTCTCGAGAACCCGGAGCACCCGGAAAATTGAGTTGAAGATTCCCTACCGTCGCGCCTCGACAGTGAAGGTCGGGTGAGCTTATCGTGTTGGCTGAACCTGTAAAGTCACTGGGGTACGTATCATGGCAGATCCGCTGCACAACGAATTTCCACCGGAATCTCTGGAAGCCAGGGATCTCCAGCACCTGCTCCATCCCACCACGAACCTGAAACAGCACCATGAGGTGGGTCCCGTAGTGCACGAGCGTGCCGAGGGCGTGTATCTCTGGGACAACCACGGCAAAAAATATCTCGAAGGCATGGCCGGGCTTTGGTGTACCGCATTGGGGTACGGCGAACGGGAGTTGGTGGAGGCTGCGACGAAGCAGCTCGAGAAACTCAGTTACTCACAACTTTTCGGTAGCAAAACCAACGAACCGAGCATTCTGCTCGCGGAAAAACTGAAAGCCATGGTGCCTTTTGATGCCGGCCGGGTGTTTTTTGGTCTTTCAGGCAGCGACGCAAACGATACCCAGATCAAACTCATGTGGTATTACAACAACGCCATCGGCCGCCCCGAGAAAAAGAAGATCATCAGTCGCCTTCGCGGCTATCACGGCGTGACCGTCGCGTCGGGCTCGCTTACCGGCCTGACACCGTTTCACAAACATTTTGATCTGCCGATTCCCCAGGTTCTGCACACGGATTGTCCGTATTACTACCGCGAGGCGCGAGGGTCGGAAACGGAGCAGGATTTCGTCGACCGGATCGTCGGCAACCTGGAACAGCTCATCGTTCAGGAAGGCCCGGAAACCATCGCGGCGTTCATCGCTGAACCGGTCATGGGTGCCGGTGGTGTCATCGTCCCCCCGCCCGGTTATTACCGGAAAGTGCAGGAAGTGCTCCGAAAGTACGACATCTTCTTCATAGACGACGAGGTGATCTGTGGATTCGGTCGCACCGGCGAGGCGTTTGGCGCCCAGACGTTCGACATCGAGCCGACAACCATGAGCCTTGCCAAGGCGATAACCTCCGCCTATCTGCCGTTGAGCGCGGTGTTGATTCCGGAATTCATGTATGAACCTTTTGTCGAGGCAAGCGGCGAGATAGGCACGTTTGGTCACGGGTTCACCTATTCGGGTCATCCCGTCTGTGCGGCAGTTGGGCTCAGAAACCTCGAGCTCATGGAAGAGCGCAGCGTTTTTGCCCACGCGGCTACCGTAGGAGAATTTTTTCAGAACCGTTTGCGCGAATTTGCCGACCACCCGCTGGTGGGCGACACTCGCGGTGTTGGTTTGCTCGGCGCCATTGAACTGGTTGCCGACAAGGAGACAAAAGAGCCGTTTGACGCCGATCGGGGCGTCGGTGCGTATTTGATGAACAGGTGCGAAGCCAACGGCGTCATCCTGCGCGCCCTGGGTGACACGTTGGCTTTCTGCCCTCCGTTGATCATCAGCACAGATCAAGTGGACGAGCTGTTCGCCAAGGCCGAAACAGCATTGAACGAAACGCTCAGCTGGGTTTCCCGGTGATGGGTATGGTTGGCGGTTTTCGACAGGGAAAAAAATGAAAGCGTCCGACTTGTTCGTGTTGTGCCTGGAGGCCGAGGGTATCGAGTACATTTTTGGGGTTCCGGGTGAAGAGAATGCCGACTTCATGATGTCGCTGGAACAGTCCGACAAGATTCGTTTCGTGCTTACCCGGCATGAACAGGGCGCTTCATTCATGGCGGAGATATACGGGCGGTTGACCGGAAATCCAGCAGGTTGCCTGGGCACTCTCGGCCCGGGAGCCGCTAACCTGATCACGGGTGTGGCGGATGCGAACATGGACCGCGCGCCAATGCTCGTGTTGACGGGTCAGGGGGCAACCCACCGGTTGCACAAGGAGTCCCACCAGGTGATGGACGTGGTCTCGATGTTCAAGCCCGTCACCAAGTGGGCGCAGACCGTCTATCACGCGGACAACATCCCCGAGATCGTGCGCAAGGCGGTGCGGCTGGCGCGGACCGAGAAGCCGGGAGCGTGCCACATCGAGTTGCCCGAGGACATCGCTAAAGCGGAAGCGACGGCGACGCCGCTCGAGCCGCGG
>JAPUJX010000046.1 GCA_027295975.1 Gammaproteobacteria bacterium | reverse complement strand
AAGACCGGAAGGAATCCGGCACGTCAAACAATGGGCAACCTACCGAAGGATGATGTGATGGCAGAGCTAAAAAGATATCAGATGTACATCGGTGGTAAATGGGTTGATTCGACAACCGGCGCGACCTTCGAGAGCATCAATCCGGCGACCGGTACGCCGTGGGCTGAGATTCCAAGCGCGACCACCGAAGACGTCGACAAGGCAGTTACTGCCGCACACCGTGCGTTCACCGACGGCCCCTGGAGCAAGATGTTGCCGACTGAACGCGGCGCGCTCTTGCGGCGGCTTGCGGAACTGATGAAAACTCACTCGGAAGCGCTCGGCAGAGCCGAGACCATCGACACGGGCAAACTCTTCACCGAAACACGCTGGCAGGCTCAGTATCTATCCAACTATTACGACTACTACGGCGGATTGGCCGACAAGATACACGGCGACACGCTCCCGATTGATAAACCGGATATGTGGGCGATGACCATCCGTGAACCGATCGGTGTAGTTGCAGCGGTGGTGCCCTGGAACTCTCAACTGTTTCTGGTTGCGGTAAAAATTGCACCCGCATTGGCGGCGGGAAATACCGTCGTGCTCAAGGCCTCCGAACACGCTTCGGTTGCCATGCTCGAATTCGGCAAAGTGTTTGAAGAAGCGGGTTTCCCACCAGGCGTGGTCAACATCGTGACCGGCATGGGCGATCCTTGTGGCACGGCGTTGACCCGTCATCCTCTGGTCGATCGCATCAGCTTTACCGGCGGGCTGACTACGGCTCGAAACATTATCCGCAATTCGGCTGAGAACTTTGCGGAAGTTTCTCTGGAACTCGGCGGCAAGTCGCCGCTATTGGTCTTCGACGATGTCGAACTCGACAACGCGGTGAACGGCGTGCTTCTCAGCATATTCAGCGCAACCGGGCAGAGTTGCGTTGCGGGGTCGCGGTTGCTCGTTCAAGACGGTATTTATGATGCGCTACTCGAACAAGTTGTCGCACGTGCGGCAGAAATCCGAATCGGTGATCCTCTGGATGAAAAAAGTCAGATGGGTCCGCTTGCGACAAGGCAGCAGTTGGATCGTATCGAGCAGACAGTTGCTCATGCTGTGTCTGAAGGAGCAACCCTCATTCACGGCGGAAAGCGACCAACACACATGAACGAAGGTTGGTATTACGAGCCGACAATCGTTGCTTGTGACAGCCAGGATCTGGATATCGTCAAAGAAGAAATGTTTGGTCCTGTCTTGAGCGTCTTGCGTTTCAAAGACGAAGACGAAGCGGTCCGACTCGCGAATGACACGCGATTTGGCTTGGCTTCCGGTGTATTTACCAGAGATATCGGCAGAGCAATGCGAGTAACCAAGGCACTACGCGCCGGCATCGTCTGGGTGAACACCTACCGCGTGGTTTCACCGATGGCGCCATTCGGCGGGTATAAAGACAGTGGCCACGGTAGGGAATCGGGGCTTGAGGCTATTTACGACTATACGCGCGTGAAAACCGTGTGGTTCAACACGTCGCGCGATCCGATCGCTGACCCGTTTCGGATGCAGTAGGTATTAACAAATAGCGGATGTCCTGTTTGTCGGAGGCTTGTTTTTCTAAAGGAAAGGTGGATTGAGGTGAATTCAGAAACATATGAAAACGGCTTGAAGGTCAGGCGTGAAGTGCTCGGGGAGGCTTACGTCGACAAGGCGCTAAGCAACGTCGATGATTTCAATCGTCCAATGCAGGAATTGGTCACTGAATATTGCTGGGGTACGATCTGGACGCGGGATGGACTTTCACGCCAGACGAGAAGTTTGTTGAACCTGGCGATGCTTACGGCACTCAACCGACCCCAGGAAGTAAAAGCCCATGTAGTTGGCGCTTTGAATAATGGCTGCACGAAAGAGCAGATCATGGAGACCTTCCTGCAGGCATCTGTGTATTGTGGCGTACCGGCAGGCATCGACAGCTTTCGTACCGCTAAGGCCGTTTTTGCTGAAATGGATCAGGAACGCGATGACACAGCGACGGAGGAGTCATGAACGAGAACGTGATTGTTACCTGCGCCGTTACCGGCTCCGGTGACACGCTCGCAAAACACCCCGAACTACCCGTAACGCCGGAACAAATTGCCGAGGCAGTGATAAGCGCCGCCAGAGCGGGCGCAGCAATTGCTCACATCCATGTACGCGATCCGCTCACCGGTAAAGGTGCCCGGGGAGTTGATCTTTATTCCGATGCGGTTGAGCGAGTTCGCGACAGCGATACCGACGTCATCATCAACTTGACCTGCGGGATGGGGGGTGACTGGGTTCCCGACGATGATGATCCCAGCCTGCCTGGCCCCGGAACGGACATGGTGGGTCCGGTGGAGCGCCTTGCTCATGTTGAAAAGTTGCAGCCGGAAATCTGTAGCCTCGATTGCGGCACGATGAATTTTGGGGAACGGGAAATTTATATCAACACACCCGATTTTCTGCGGAAGATGGCCGCTCAGGTGCAATCCTGGGGGGTGAAACCGGAACTGGAAGTATTCGACCTCGGGCAGATTCAGGTTGCGAACTCGATGATCGACAAAGGCTTGATCGACGACCCGCCGCTATTTCAAATCTGTCTGGGCATACCGTGGGGCGCTCCTGCAGACACCCAAAGTATGCTGGCAATGCGTAACGCGCTTCCAGCGAATGCCAATTGGGCTGGTTTTGGCATCTCTCGCACGCAGATGCCAATGGTGGCACAAGCTGTGCTGCTGGGCGGAAACGTAC
>JAPUJX010000459.1 GCA_027295975.1 Gammaproteobacteria bacterium | reverse complement strand
CTCCCATAGTCACGGACAAGGACACGAGACAACGTTCGCGCAGGTGGTTTCAGATCGCTTCGGTATTCCGTTCGAGGATGTGACGGTGGTACATGGCGATACCGGGCGGGTCGAGTTTGGCCTCGGAAGTTACGGCTCACGTTCGATTGCGGTGGGCGGTTCCGCACTGGTTGTCGCTGGTGACAAGATCATCGCCAAAGGCAAAAAGATAGCGGCGCACCTCCTCAAGGCGGATGCCGAAAACGTGGACTTCGAAGAAGGCCAGTTCAAGGTTCGCGACAGCAACCAGTCCATGTCGTTCGGGGAAGTTGCGTTTGCATCGTACGTGCCCGCCAACTATCCGGAAGACCTGGAACCGGGTTTCTCCGAAAAGGCCTTTTACGACCCGGCGAACTTCACCTATCCCGCCGGCACCCACATCGCCGAGGTGGAAATTGATCAGGAGACTGGCATTGTCAGCGTGGTCAATTTTGTCGCCGTGGACGATTTCGGATACGTCATCAACCCGATGATCGTCGACGGTCAGGTCCACGGTGGTCTGGCGCAGGGGATTGGTCAGGCGCTGCTCGAGCATGGGATCTACGATTCTTACGGGCAATTGTTAACGGGTTCGTACATGGATTACTGCATGCCCCGCGCAGACGATGTGCCGGATTTCATCGTCGATACCACGGTCACCCCATGCACCCACAATCCGCTCGGGGTGAAAGGCTGCGGCGAAGCCGGTGCCATCGGTTCACCAGCGGCGATCATGAACGCGGTGACGGATGCCCTGGGAATCAACGATATTTCAATGCCGGCGACGTCCGAGAAAGTATGGCGAGCCTCCACGGGTTTAGAGAAGGTTTAGAGAAGGTTTAGAGGAGCAACATGTATCAATTCAACTACCACAAACCGAGCACCCTCGAGGAGGCGGCCGATCTCTTCAACGGAGCCGACGACGGTATCTACATAGCCGGTGGCCACACGATCATTCCCACCATGAAACAACGCCTCGCCGCTCCCACCGATGTCATTGATCTGGCGGGACTGGATGTGCTCACGGGAATCGAGGTGCAAGGCAGCCTCCTGAGGGTTGGTGCCTTCACCTGCCACGATGAAGTGGCCAACTCACCGGTGGTCATCGAGTCGCTGCCGGTGCTGGCGGCGCTTGCCGGAGAGATCGGTGACGGTCAGGTACGCAACCGCGGCACGATTGGGGGTTCCGTGGCGAACAGCGACCCGGCAGCCGACTACCCGGCCGCCGTGATCGGTCTGGGCGCTACCATCCATACCGCAACACGGGATATCCCCGGGGATGAATATTTCAAAGACCTGTTCGAAACGGAGTTGCAACCCGGTGAGATCATTACGAGCATCGAGTTTCCGATTCCCACCCGTGCCAGCTACAGGAAGTTCCCCAACCCCGCTTCGCGGTACGCCGTGGTCGGGGTGTTGGTCGCGGACTTTGCCGGAACGATACGAGTGGGAGTAACCGGCGCCGGCCCCTGCGCGTTCCGTGCAGGTGAAATCGAGGAAATGCTGAATGCGAACCTGGATCCGGAAGCCTTGAACTCGGTCGAAGTACCGGATGCGGGTTTTAACAGCGATTTACATGCATCGGCGACGTACCGGGCACATCTGGTCAAGGTGATGGCCAAACGTGCGGTGGCGGATCTACTCGGCTGACGTTAGTGTCCCTTGGCAATATTCCCGATATTGCCGGCGGAACACGCCTTGTTCTTGACGATTCTGCGTTCGCTGAAATCATGCGAATTAACCAGACAGGACACTAGTTGAAAGCAGTTATCTGTTCAGCGCTTTCGGACGACATCGGTACCGTACGGCTGACCGAAGTCGAGATCGGTGATCCCGGTCCCGGTGAAGTTCAGGTGGGGTTGAAAGCCTGTGCGGTGAATTTCCCCGACCTCCTGATGATTCAAGGCAAATATCAGTTCAAACCCCCCCTGCCTTTCGCTCCCGGTAGTGAGGGTGCCGGTGATGTGATCGCGGTTGGCACGGGTGTCACGGATCTGAAGAAAGGCGATCGCGTTGTGATCAGCATGCGTTACGGGGGTTTTGCCGAAGCCATCAACGTCCCGGCGGGTGCGGTCCAGTTCATCCCCGGCGAAATGAGTTATGCCAAGGCGGCCTCCTATCAGACGGCATATCTCACCGCCTATGTTGCTCTGGTGCGCCGGGGTAACCTCAAAAAAGGCGAGACGCTGCTTGTGCACGGCGCCACCGGAGGCGTCGGCATGGCGGCCGTGGATATCGGCAAGTGGCTGGGTGCTAACGTCATCGCCACCGGTGGGCGCGATGACAAACTCGCGGTGGTGAAGGCGCGTGGCGCGGACTACGTTGTCAACTACACCCGGGCTGATGGTTCTCTGGGCGGATTCCGTGACGAGGTGAAGTTGCTGACCGACGGCCGTGGTGCGGATGTCATATACGACCCGGTAGGCGGGGATGTGTTTGACGAGTCGATGCGCTGTGTGAACTGGGGCGGACGTATCCTCACCATAGGCTTCACCAGCGGCCGTTGGCCGCAAGCGCCGGTGAACTTGATTCTGATCAAACAGATTGCCGTAATCGGGGTGCGGGCGGGCGAGTTTGGCCGCCGCGACCCGGAAAAAGGCAGAGAGAATCGCGCAACGCTTCATGCAATGGCGGCAGCGGGGGAGATCGATCCCCATGTTTGTTCCGGTTTCCCCCTAGACGAGGCAGTAGACGCCATGCGCATGCTGGAAAATCGGGAAGTCGTCGGCAAAGTGGTGGTAACCATGAATGGTTACGAGCTTCCGTGATTGTGGCCCTTGCGACTCGTTGTTCTGTTGGATTACTTGTCACTACCGTTGTCATGTTTGTTTTTGTCCAACAGCCGACAACAACGTTTGCGGCCGAACTGCAGTTGCGATTGAACGAAATACAGGTAATCGGAAGTCACAACAGCTACAAGCTGGCAATGGCACCGGAACGGTTTGTTGCGCTGCAAAGGACCAACCCCGAACTCGCGGCGTCCCTGGAGTACTGGCATGTCCCGCTGAACGAGCAGCTCGATTCCGGGCTGCGAAAGTTGGAACTGGACGTGTTCTATGATCCGGATAACAGCTTGTTCGGCAAAAAACCGGATCAATCGGCTGCCCATTCAGCAAGCCATTCGGCGGGCCAGTTTGCGGTCCTGCATGTGCAGAGCCTGGATGATCGCAGTAGTTGTGCAACATTGACTATCTGTCTGAGGATCATCCGTCGCTGGTCGGACACCCATCCCCGGCATGTGCCCATCGTCATCTCGATCAATGCCAAGGACACCGTGTACGACACCCCTGGTTTCATACGGCCGCTGCCTTTCCTGGAAACCGCCTGGCTTGCGCTCGACGCTGAGTTTGGCGAGGTGTTTGGCGGCAAACTCATCACTCCGGCGGAGGTGTTCGAGACAGGGATCAGAGTCTGGCCGCTGTTGGCACAAGCCCGGGGGCGGTTTATCGCCGTGCTGGACGAAGGGGGCGACAAGCGCAGGGCGTACGCAAGCAGATGGCGGGAGCGTGTCTTGTTTGCCAACCTTCCCGCGGGCGAAGCGGGCGCGGCAGTCATGATCGTCAACGACCCGGTCGCGGATTTCGAGCAAATACGCGATCTCGTTCGTGGGGGTTATCTGGTTCGAACACGAGCCGACGCGGACACCACCGAAGCGCGTTCCGGGGCGACTCGACGCCGTGAC
This sequence comes from Gammaproteobacteria bacterium, assembly GCA_027295975.1. GTDB lineage: Bacteria > Pseudomonadota > Gammaproteobacteria > Pseudomonadales > Azotimanducaceae > SMWK01. The sequence goes on along the minus strand of JAPUJX010000459.1, from coordinate 2,021 downwards.
ATGGCGTTCGCAAGCGGCGCCCAGATGATCAGCACCGACTACTATTCCGAAGCCACTCACTTCGGAACAAACTATTCCGTCGCGTTACCCGGTAACGGCGCGGCGCGTTGCAACCCGGTTCTAGTAGCCGAACCCTGCCGGATTCGGGAATGACGACGTTTGCCGTCGTCAACAATGACTAAAACGCGCGACATTAGACCCTAACCTGGATTGATGTAATAGTTGTCGGCCCGTTCCATTGACTGCCTGCGAAAGCCCTGAAAAATGTCCAGACCTTTGTTCACACTTGCCGAATTGGAGCGGGCTCGAGAATTGGTCGGCCGATTGATGCCGAGTACACCTCAGTACGCCTGGCCGTTGTTGCACAAACGTGTTGGAGCCGAAGTCTGGCTGAAACACGAAAACCACACTCCGATCGGTGCTTTCAAACTACGTGGTGGGTTGGTGTATCTCGACGCGCTCTGCTCGCGGGAATTGCCCGTTAACGGATTAATTACGGCGACTCGAGGCAATCATGGGCAGAGCATCCCTTATGCTGCTTCCCATTATGGCTTGAGCGTCACCGTTCTGGTGCCGGATGGCAACAGCGTGGAGAAGAATAACGCCATGATGGCGTGGGGTGCGAAACTGATCGTTCACGGTGATGATTTCGACGAAGCGAGTATCGAGGCCGGACGGCTTGCCGAGCGCGATGGTCTGGAATTTGTACCGGCCTTCCACCCGGCACTGGTGTGCGGGGTGGCTACCTATGCCTACGAATTTCTTAGCGCATGTGACGATCTGGATACGGTTTATGTACCTATCGGTATGGGCTCGGGCATCTGTGGATTGATTACCACGCGGGATCTGCTTGGGTTGAAAACCGAAATCGTCGGTGTGGTTTCCACTCATGCAGCGGCATACGCACTATCGTTCGAGCACGGGCGGGTAGTTGAAACCGAGACGGCGAATACATTCGCCGATGGCATGGCCTGCCGGGTTCCGTCACCCGATGCCCTCGAGGTCATTTGCCGTGGAGCCGCGCGAATTGTCTCGGTCAGCGACGATGAAGTTGCCGAGGCTATGCGCGCCATTTACGCTGACACCCACAATATCGCGGAAGGTGCGGGGGCTGCCGCGTTCGCCGCGCTGCTCAAGGAGCGAGAACGGTTGCCTGGCTGCAAGGTCGGCGCTGTGCTCACGGGAGGTAACATCGACACCCGGTTGTTTGCGCGGGTATTACAGGGCGAAACACCCCGTGTCTCTTGACCGCCGTCGGGCAGCTACACTTCACTTTCTGCTTGGCTGCTTGTTCTGCTGGCACAGCGCGAGGGCGGATACCCCTGCCGGGCTGGTTCGTCACCAGGTGGCCTCCGATGGCCATGGCATGGTTGTCTGGTCGAAGGCGCCGGTCACGCCAAAAAGCGTCATCCTGCTCGTTCATGGCCGAACCTGGAGCACCCGTCCCGATTTCGATCTTCAGGTTCCCGGGGAAGATCTTTCTCTCATGGATGGGCTTGTCGGCAAAGGCAGTGCGGTGTACGGCGTGGATCTCCGGGGTTACGGGGAAACACCCCGGGATGCCAGTGGTTGGTTGACCCCAGACAGAGCGGCAGCCGATGTGGCGAACGTACTGCGCTGGGTGGCGAATCGTCATCCCGAACTGCCGGTCCCTTATCTGTTCGGGTGGTCTTACGGATCGATGGTTTCACAACTCATGGTACAAAACCATCCGGAGTTGACCTCGGGGTTGATGCTTTTCGGTTATCCCATTCGTGACGGGATGACGCAGCCACCAGCGGATGTACCTGCAGTTGCCCCCAGACATCCAACAATGGCCGAAGCGGCGGCGTCGGATTTCATTGTTGCGGGTAACATAAGCGAAAGAGCCGTGCGCGTTTTTGTCAATACGGCCCTGCGCCACGATCCAGTGCGCGCGGACTGGCGAAAGCTCGATCAGTGGCAGCAGTTGAATCCGAAGAAGGTTATTGTGTCGACGCTTTTGTTACCTTCTGTTGTAGGAGGAGAGCACGATCCTCTGG
>JAPUJX010000458.1 GCA_027295975.1 Gammaproteobacteria bacterium | reverse complement strand
ATAATGGGATTGGGTGGCGCAATTGGGGTATTTTGCGGCGGCTTGATAGCTGACAAGCTGGCGCCGCGTGACAAGCGCTGGTATGTGTGGCTTCCCGCACTGACAGGCATGGTTTGTGTTCCCTTCATGGCTTCGGTTTATCTGGTTGATAATCCGTACACGGCGCTGACACTATCCATTATTCCGGGGCTGCTGTTTAACGTATTTCTGGGTAATGCGATTGCGACCACACATGGTCTGGTCGGGTTGCGCATGCGGGCAACTGCGTCGGCGATTTTGTTTCTGATATTCAACATTATCGGACTCGGCATCGGACCCTGGTCCATCGGGCTGTTGAGCGACTACATGGAACCCAGCATGGGTGTGGATTCTTTGCGTTACGCAATGCTCTATCTCATTCCGCCCATCATGTTCTGGTCCGCATGCCACTTTTACCTGGCTTCACGAACGCTGCGCGAAGATCTGGCTGCCGCACCGACTAACTAGCTCTGGAGAGCGAGTTCGGCATTTATCGGTAGAAGCCAGTTAGTGCTTCGATTGAATTGCAGTGAAGTCGGGCTCGCGTTTCTCGCGGAATGCCGTGACAGCCTCGACGTTTGCCGGGGCGCCGCGCAAGCGTAGAAGTGCCTCGTTTTCAGATCGATTCGCTGTTTTCATGGCGTCGCGATGGTCTGCCAGCAAGAGCGCCTTGGTTGCCAATAGTGAAACCAGGGGCAGGCTGGCAAGATTTGCGGCTTCTGCCAGTACCCGTTGCAGGAAACCCTCGTCGGCAAAAACCTCCAGCGCCAGGCCACTGGCTCGGCACTGCTCAGCGTCCAGCCATTGTGCGTTCAACAAAAACCTGGCTGCTGCCTGAGAACCCATCAGACGCGGGAACGTGTAAGTGCTGCTGGCTTCTGCCGTCAGGCCGAGCGCCGAAAATGGCGCCCGCAGCCGGGCGCTTTCAGCCATGAATACCATGTCGGCGAGTCCACACAACGTAGCACCTATGCCGACACCGAGACCATTGACCGCGAGCAGGAGCGGTTTGGGAAAGTCGATCAGAATGTCGATACAGCCCTGAAAGCCGAATTCCAGTTCCTCTGGTGGCGGTCGGTCTTCGGCCAGGTCGGCGCCAGCGGAGAACGCCCGTCCGGCACCAGTGATCACCACCACGCTCGTGGCCGGATCTTGCTGCGCCTCCAGCATTGCCGCGGCGAGGCGTTCGAACTGAGCGGAGTTGAACGCGTTCAGTACTTCGGGACGATCCAGCGTCAGCAGCCTGACACCGTCTTTGAGTTCGGCTCGAATCATTGCTATTCCTTTGTTTTTGCTTCGTTATTCGTTCGTTATCAGTTGTTGTTCCCAACAGTTCCAAGAGCGAGCAGTCATGCATCATCGTAGGTAGAGTAGATACTCCGACAACGCGGTCGCCAGACGCCCCGATGCAAAGGCCCGCACAATCTTAACGTTTTTCGATCCGTCGATTGGGTAATTACTGGCTGTAAGAACAGGCATAATTACACCCTTCTTCCAATTAGTAGAGTTTGCGGAAACTGCAGATGACGACACCGCACGAAACTGTGTCACTACAGCCTGATCCGGCCGCGATGCAGATGGATTTCAACCAACTCGGTTGGGTTGGCATCGAAGCGGATGCGCCGGAAGTGGTTTCGCTGCGTCAATATCTCAGCGAAAACAGCGGCATTAAAGGACTGCAGGTGCTGTTGCCTGATGAGGTCGACCTGGCCGTACGACTATTTTACCGTGACGGATTCGTCGTGGTGCGCGATGTATTGAATCCGCACCAGCTGGATTTCCTGAGACGCGGCAGCGAGCGTGAGATTCGCAATATCCTCTCCATGGATGTCCAGAGGATAGGCAACCGGGGATCTCATCGGTACTCGTTTGGTGGTGCGAGTCTTACCGGTCACTTAATGCATCTCCCAGAGTGGGCAATGCTGATTGACCTGCCCACCGTGACCCCCATCCTCGAAGCCATATTTGGCTCGCCCAACTACATCGCCCGCGGTGGTGGTGGCGACTTCTGCTTGCCGGGTGCTTTTGCCTATCAGGCACTGCACTCCGATATGCGCGACCGAACCGTGGTGGATTTGACGGGCAACGGCAAGACGCATACTTTTGGCTCCTTCCACGATCCCAGCGGGCGGCTCAATTACCGGGACCTGCCTTGTCCTTATGTCTGTTGTAATTTTCTTACCACTGATTTCGAACCGTGCAACGGACCCACTCGACAAATTCCTGGTACCCAGCAATCTCAGCAACCGATGCCGCCATTCAAATACGAACCGGCCTGGATGAAACTCAGCGCCGTATGTCCCGCACCGGCGGGCAGCGTGCTGATTCGGGATGTCCGGACGTGGCACGGCGGTACGCCAAACGTCTCCGACGAGGTGCGGGCCATTCCCAACGCCGAGTTTTATGCGCCCTGGTATCGCGAGCCGCTGACGAAGTGTATGCCGAGATCGATTTACGACGGCCTTTCCGAACACGGGAAAGATGTCTGCCACAGTATCGTTGCTGATTCCTCGGAAACAGTAGTGACCGGTTATAGGGAAGACATCGGTATGTCGCGGGTGGTCAATGCCAGTTTGAGATCCGGCGCCTGAGTCCGCAAAGTATCTATTGAGCCAACATAAAGATGGACACAAAAACCTACGAAGCCTTTGGCCTGCACAAAACGTTTCTGGAAACCCATGGCGTCGTGGAGGTCAATGGCCGGGCGAACGCGGAAATTGCGCAGGCACTAGACACCTCGGGTGACGTGAGCTACCACCCCTGCCCGGAGGCATTTCCGGCGCCAGGTGTACCCCGGGCAGAAGTCACAAAGCTACGCGATTGGGCTCACAGCCAGATTTACCCGGAAACTCAGCGTGATATCTGGATTTCCGTGCCACAACAATACGATCGCGCCGGACCCGCACCTGGTATTGCTTTCTTCAACGATGGGGGCGGCTACGTGGCGAGAAATGGTGCGATCCGGGCAGCGGCCGTACTTGATTCGTTGATTCACAGTGCAGAGCTCATG
>JAPUJX010000457.1 GCA_027295975.1 Gammaproteobacteria bacterium | reverse complement strand
CGCCCGTTCGTGCATCGACATTGACTGATCGGTATCACCCATGTGGCCGAGCACTCCGCCCATTCCAGACAACGTTAGAATTCCTGTTGCGAATACACGACGGAGGAAATTCGCGGGATATTTTTTGACAGGAATTTGAGGAATGTCGATGGCAACCGCGTTGCGGGTGGGGATGCTCAAAGTGCGTCTACGCTCAGTTCCTCCCGACCCTTCGGGTACCCCGGAAGGGCTGAGCGCGGTGCGACTATGAGTACCGCCGACCTCAATGCGGTGTTCACGGCTTAGTCTTCTCGAGCGGGATTTTGGTTTACAGATGAGTCAAGTTTTTGCCCGGCACTTAAATTGCGAACCTACATGCTCGTCGGTCTGGGGCGGAGCCTCGCTAAGTTTCGCTTGTCAGGCCCAGTTCCCGGCTGAGCGATTCATAGGTCTGGGGACCTATCGCCACCTTGTGCAGCTCACCTTCGGGATTGATGATCAACGTGGTAGGCAACACCGAGGGTTGTTCCACATTCCAGCGTAGCCGGGGGTCGTCCACCAGCACCGGGAAACGGATATCCATCTGTTTCACGAGATCAAGAAGCACATCCCCCTGCAGAGCATCGTAATTCACGCCCAGGACAACGACGCCGGAACTGTTGCGCTCGGCATGGAGACGATTCAATTCCGGAATCTCCTTGCGGCAGGGCGCGCACCATTCGGCCCAATAGTTGACGATGATCCAACGCCCCTCCCAGTGGCTGAACCGACTGAACTTACCGTCTGCCAGACGAACATCCGTTTCCGAACACGACGACAGAAACAGCACCGAAAACAGCACCAGCACCCTTGTTATTCTACTTATCAAACGGCACCTCCAAAAACAGAATCCAGGCTGATCGACATCTGATTAGAACCAAACTGAACAAGTGATCGCAAGGGATCCACGACGTTGTCCATGTCTTTCACCGCCTCCAGCCGATAACCGCTCAATCCTTCAGGCAACCGCTGGTAGAGATCCCACAGGGTCAACGCCTTGAGACTACGGCCCAGCAGCCATCGCTCGTTTTCCGTCTGATTCAACAGCCGGAGTTCCTGCAGCACGCCGAATATCCGCATCCGTTCTTTACGAGTCAAGTTTACCCGCTTATTGATCTCAGCATCCGAAATCGAACGCCCATCCAGGTGGGCATCGTAGAGAAGCTGCAGTATCCGCGAACATTTGACCAGCATCGGCTCGCGTTGTTCACCCTCCACGTCTCTCTGGAGAGACAGTGTGCGTACCAGGATCGCGCCGCCGAGCACGATAACCCACAAAAAATACAGCCAGACGAGGAACAGGGGAACCGCGGCAAATGTACCGTAAACGGGCTCGATGCTGGAATTCGACACGCTCATCGCAAACACTTCCTTGGCCAACTCCACCATGAACATTGTCAAGAATCCCCCGATAGCCGCATGTTTGAAGGGTACGTGACAGTTGGGGACGGTATAGTAGAGCACGGTGAACAACGCCACCGTGAACAGCTCCGGTAGATAGCCGAGCAATACCGTACCCAAACCGTAGGTTTCGAATTCAGACACCAACGGCATCGAGATCAGATAGGCACTGACGCCAATCGCTCCGAAAACCAGCGCCGGGCCAAGGGTCAGAACGCCCCAGTAGACGAGAAATCGGGACATTCCACGCCGCGGCTCCGCAACCTGCCAGATGACGTTGAACGCCTTCTCCATGGTCACCAGCATGAGAAATGCGGTGACATATAAAAACACGAATCCCGCAACCGTGAGCTTTCGGGCTCTCTCGGAAAATTCCAGTAACTTTTCTTGAACGATTGCGCTGCTGTCCGGCATGAAGTTGTCGAATACAAAAGACTCGATCTGCCCGCCAACCTCGGAAAATTCCGGCATTATCGAAACCACGAAGTACGCGACGGTCATCATCGGCACGAAGGCAAAAAGCGTCGTATAGGTCAGCGCACCTGCCCTCGCCATACAATCATGATCGAGGAACTGCTGGACTATCTGCTCCAGATACCAGCGCAACTGAAACCAGAATCGCTGCAGCATGTTAAGCCTCCTCAAGAGGTCTGTTAAACCCTTGACTGTGGTTAAATGGGTGCATTGAGCGTGCAAAAACCCGGTAAACATCAAACATTATTTGGCACCATGAATAAAGTCACCATCTATCACAATCCGCGCTGTTCCAAGTCGCGGCAAACCCTGACTCTCCTGGAAGAACATGGGATCGTACCCGAGGTAATCGAGTATCTTCAGACCCCACCCGACCCACGAGAACTCGGGGAGATTCTAGCTCTACTGGAATTTGCCCCACGGGAGCTGATGCGCAAGAAAGAGGCGCCCTATACAGAACTCAACCTGGCGGACACCTCCAAAAGCGAGGCCGAACTCATCGATGCGATGGTGAACAACCCCATTCTCATCGAACGGCCCATCGTGGTGGTCGACGGCAAGGCCGCCATCGGGCGTCCGCCGGAAAGAGTACTAGCGATTCTATGAGTCACGCAAACGTGGAAATCCTGGTCCTCTATTACAGCCTCCACGGCCATACGCAGGCAATGGCGCGCCAGATTGCGCGTGGCGTAGAGAGCGTGGACGGCGCCAGCGCAACTCTGCGCACCGTAGCGCCGGTGAGTAGCGGGCAACCGGCTCAACAGCCGGCGGTTCCTGATTCCGGCCCGCCCTATGCCACCCGCCAGGACCTCGCGGACTGCGGTGGGTTGATCATGGGCAGT
>JAPUJX010000456.1 GCA_027295975.1 Gammaproteobacteria bacterium | reverse complement strand
GAGCGGCCGCGTAATTCAGGCCGGGAGGCGGTGTATATTTTGTCCTCACCGAGCAAAGCGTTCTGCAGAGAGGTGGGAGTCATACGCTGGCCGAGTTCCTGCCGTATGCGTTTTTCCAGGCTCGAGCGTGTTCTGTTGACGGCTCGTTCCATCTCGGGAAGCCGTTCGCTCATCACGTTCAGCATCTCGAGGTAGGTGGCGCCGAGTTGCTTGGAGATGCGTGCACAACCTTGATCGCCGTCCGCACCCTGGCACAGGCTTTCTTCGAAGAGCTGTTGTTGCATATCGAGGCGGTGGATGACCTCCTGCAGATTGTTTTCCATCTCCTCGGCCACCTGGCCGGTCTCGCGGATATCTTCCAGCACCGTCGTTGGAAAAAGCCTTACTACCGGCCCGGAAGCCGCGCCGTGGGTCGCGGGTGCAGCCACGACCAGCAGCAGGAGCAGGGAGATACCGAAAAACTTCTGGTTGGTTGTCTGGGTGAGACTTCTAGCTTTCATGTACTTCCTCCGTGTTTTGGTGGAGCATAGGGATGGATCTCTGAACGGAAACTGAACAACCGAACAATCGGACGCGATTACCTGCGCGGATCATTCATGCCGATTGTGAGGCTACCCGTCGATTACCCGTCATAGGGGGTTACCCGAACGCTGATGGGGATGTGCTTCCCGGGATGAGTTGTCATGCGTTTGGTGAAGGTCTCGCCGTTGTAACGATAAGTCACCCGGTAACCATCGTGCTCTTCTACGACGCGGGTTTGATCGGTGGTATGACAACGCTGAACGAGCCGTGAGTAGTCATCGCTGTTGCCATAGGCAAGCTGATGCCCGATGGATGCGCCAGCGATAGCTCCGGCGATGGTCAAAGCCGTCTTGCCGTGTCCTCCGCCAAATTGATGTCCCAGCAGAGATCCCAGCAACCCTCCAATGATGCCGGGCCCCGGGGAACGGTGGCGGCGAGGGTAAAGTTGCTCGGGTTGATCATGCCGATAGGTGTGATGCCAGTGGCCGCGGGTGTCGCGATAATACCGGGGCCGATCTTCGCGAACCCATGTGCAGCGGCTTTCCGGTTCTGTCGTCAACCGACGGACGACGATTGGCTCCACGTGGGTCACTTTTGCGTAAGCCCGGTAGGACTCACCCGACGGACTCACCGGGGTTGAGTCGTGTTCTGCGTTTGCGTAGGCGGCGGCGATGTTCAGCGAGACGACGAGAAGATAGCCAATACGTTTCATGATTCTAAGCGCTCCCCATAGAGGTTGATGCCGGACATGTTATCGCCGGGTAGCTAAACGAAGCCTGAACGGAATCGTAGAAAGCTCGAGTGTTCACGGCGCGGAAGTCGGCTACCATGCGCCGATGTTGGACGGTGGTGTTTTGCATATTCAGACGCCGATCATCCGGGATGCCGCGGTTGAAGCGGCACTCGGAAAGGTCGTCTGGTTGAAAATGGAGTGCCTGCAGCCCACGGGCTCTTTCAAAATAAGGGGAATCGGCCTCCTCTGTCAGGAACTCAAATCCGCGGGTTGCACCCGCTTCGTTTCTTCATCGGGAGGTAACGCCGGTTACGCCGTGGCTTACGCGGGACGAGAGTTGTCATTGCCGGTGTTGGTTGTGGTGCCATCCACCACGGATGATTCGACTCGCCGCCAGCTCGCCTTGATGGGCGCGGAAATAAAAGTTGCCGGTAATGTCTGGGACGAAGCGGATGTGGAGGCAAGGAAACTCGCGGCGGATGGCGGCGCCGCCTACATCCCACCCTTCGATCATCCGACCTTGTGGCGTGGGCACAGCTCACTGATCGACGAGGTTGCCGGGAGTCACGGCAAACCCGATCTGGTTGTCGTCACGGTCGGCGGCGGCGGCCTGCTGTGCGGCGTACTCGAAGGTATGCATCGAAATGGCTGGTCCGAGGTGCCCCTGATCGCCGTAGAAACCGCTGGGGCCGAATCCCTGCATGCCGCCATGTTGGCGGGGAAAGCGGTTGAACTTGCGGAGATTACCTCCCTCGCCAAGTGTCTGGGCGCGCGCCGGGTAGCCGACGCCGCACTGGATTGGACCGGAAAACACCCTGTTCGGTCGGTGGTGGTCTCGGATGACTCAGCCGTCAGAGGTTGCCTGGAGTTTGCGAATCGTCATCGGGTTCTGGTTGAACCCGCGTGCGGCGCGGGGCTGTCGCTGATATACGAAGAGGCGGAATGTCTGGCGGGCGCGGAGCGGGTTCTTGTCGTGGTATGCGGCGGTATCGGCGTGGATATCGACCAGCTGAACGGATGGATCGCGCAAACCGGAACGCGACCGTGATCGAAGACCTGACCCTGGACGAAATCGAATCTACCCTCGAGCGAATAGCTCCATACATTGTCACTACCCCAGTGCAGCGTTGGCGCGGCACCAGGCTCGAGGGTCGTGTCGGAGCTGACATCGAGGTGCATCTGAAGCTCGAATTATTTCAGGTGACCGGTACGTTCAAAGCGCGCGGCGCACTCAATGTCATGTTGAATCTCAGTGAAGGGGAGAAAAAGAACGGTGTTACGGCGGTAAGCGCGGGCAATCACGCCATCGCGGTGGCATACGCCGCCCGGGTTCTGGGGGTGTCGGCCAAGGTGGTGATGCTTGAGACCGCAAATCAATTTCGTATCGACGCGGCCCTTGCATACGGAGCCGAGGTTGAAATGGCGGCAAACGGCGCCGTTGCTTTCGAACGTGCGGCAGAACTCGTGGCTGACGAGGGGCGAACCCTGGTTCACCCTTTTGACGGCAGAGACGTTTCCCTCGGAACGGCGACGGTGGGATTGGAATGGCTGCGTCAGGCGCCGGGATTGGATGCGATTGTCGTGCCGATAGGCGGGGGTGGATTGATGTCCGGTATTGCCTCCGCCGCGAAACTCTTAGCCCCGCAGATCGAGGTTTTCGGAGTCGAGCCGGTTGGTGCCGACACGATGACGCGTAGTTTCGCGGCTGGCGAACCGGTGCGCATGGACCAGATCGATACCATCGCGGATAGTCTTGCACCGCCGTTCACGACACCGATGACCTTCACCCTCTGCCGACGCCATGTTGATGAGTTGGTGCTGATAACGGACGATCAGATGCGTCAGGCGATGCGTCTGCTGTTCGCCGAGATGAAACTTGCCGTCGAACCTGCCGGTGCGGCTGCCACTGCTGCATTGTGTGGCCCACTGCGGGAGAGGCTCCAGGGGCGCAGGGTGGGTGCCATCGTCTGCGGATCGAACATCGATGAAGCCGGTTTCAATGCGCTTTTGAAGGACTGAAGATTTACTGCTAGATATCGGATTCCTAGATAGATCGTTAATCGATGTGAGTGATGGCTGGCGTTGCGCTGGATTAATGGCGATCTCAA
>JAPUJX010000455.1 GCA_027295975.1 Gammaproteobacteria bacterium | reverse complement strand
TTGTTGGTCATGGGGGGGCTGATGTTCTTATTCACCGCTTTATCGGTGGTGGGTGACACCAACGGCCGGGTAGGTTTCGGTCGCGGCAATGCTCGCGAGGTGCCGTTGGCGATCCACCATATTCTGCCGCGCGGCCTGCATGGACTTTTGGATCGCCAACGGCACCTCGCGAGCTTTGCCGCGACCGAAACCTACCCGGCCGTTGGTGTCACCCACCACGGATAGAGCGGTGAATCCGAAGATCCGCCCACCCTTGACCACCTTGGCCACCCGGTTCACCTGAACCAGCTTCTCCACCAAGCCTTCTTCACGTATCTCTTCGGTATACGCCATGTCCTAAAACTCCAATCCGCCTTCACGCGCCGCATCAGCCAACGCTTTTACCCGGCCGTGGTATCTGTATCCCGAACGATCGAATGCCACCTTTCCCACACCAACTTTCCTGGCGCGTTCCGCGATCAAGGTGCCAACCTTCGTCGCGGCTTCGACATTGCCGGTGTTACCGCTGCGCAAGGCCTTTTCCAGGGTGGAAGCCGATGCCAGCACCTTGTCCCCAGCGGGCGCAATCAACTGAGCGTAGATATGCCGCGGCGTACGATTTACCGTCAACCGTACAGCCCCGAGCCCACGCATCTTGAAGCGCCCCCTGCGGGCACGTCGCAATCTGGATACTTTTTTCTCGTGCATGTCTTCGTTCCGTTCTATCGTCCTGCCGTTTCAGGCAACCTTGTTCGTGGCAGTTTCCATGTTTCGTCTTTCACCCGGGTCCCGTCCATTCCGGACGGGCACTTGTCATGTCTTTTTCGCTTCCTTGAGTCGGACTCGCTCACCGGCGTAACGCACACCCTTGCCTTTGTATGGCTCCGGAGGACGGAAGCTGCGTATTTCCGCCGAGATCTGCCCCACCAGCTGTTTGCTTATCCCAGACACGACAATCTCCGTCTGCGTCGGCGTCTGCACGTCGATCCCGTCCGGCAACTGATATTCCACCGGGTGAGAAAATCCCAAACGCATGTTCAGTTGTTTACCTTCCGCCTGGGCCCGGTAACCCACACCTTGAAGCACGAGTTTTTTCTCGAACCCCTCGCTTACGCCCACCACCATGTTGTTCACCAACGCCCGCATGGTGCCTGCGAGCGCCCGCGAGGTTTTCTCGTTCGTGCGTGCCACGAACGTGAGACCCTCCCCTTCCCGCACAACCTCCACCGTGTCGTGGACATCCAGTTCAAGGGTTCCTCTGGCGCCTTTCACGACGATATGCTGGCCATCGAGTTTGATCTCGACGCCGGACGGCAACATGACGGGATTACTGGCAACTCGAGACATCGCTCTAACCTCTTCAAAACACCGTAAACAGTACTTCGCCGCCGACACCTTGCGAACGCGCGGAACGATCTGTCAGGAGGCCTTTGCTGGTGCTGATAACCGCGACACCCAGCCCGCCGCGCACATTCGGCAGATTTGTGGACTCCTTGTAAATTCGTAACCCCGGACGGCTGACCCGATGGATCTCCGCAATGACGCCTCGCCCCTCGTGGTAACGCAGTTGGACATTCAACCTGGGCTTGTTCTCCTGAGAGACATCGAAGCCATCTATGTATCCTTCATCTTTCAGAACCTGACAAATAGCCATTTTTACCTTGGAAGAAGACATTTCGACCTGCGGGTGGCTCGCCAACTGGGCGTTGCGAATTCGCGTGAGTAAATCGGCAATGGGATCTTGCATCGTCATGGAGTACTCCTACCAACTTGCCTTGACAAGGCCGGGCACGTCTCCACGCATAGCAGCTTCGCGAAGTTTGTTGCGACCCAATCCAAATTTTCGATAAACCCCATGTGGTCGACCGGTCAGCCCACAACGGCGCCGCAAACGCACCGGGCTCGCATCGCGAGGCAGTTTCTGCAGCTTGAGTTGTGCCTCCCAACGCTCGTCGTCCGTTGCGTTGCGATCGCTGATAACGGCTTTCAAAGCGGCCCTTCTCTTCGCATACTTCCGTACCGTTCGGATGCGCTTCTTTTCCCGTTCAATAATCGACGTTTTTGCCATGTTTTCGCTTCCAGATTCAGTCTCTAAACGGAAAACTGAAGGCGCGCAGCAAAGCCAGGCCTTCCTCGTCCGTTTGTGCCGAGGTGGTAATGGTGATGTTCAAACCGCGAATCGTGTCGATCTTGTCGTAGTCGACTTCCGGAAACACGATCTGCTCCGTTATACCCATGGAGAAATTTCCACGCCCGTCGAACGACCGCGGGTTTAAACCACGGAAGTCCCGCATCCTTGGAATAGCGATGCCGATCAGACGTTCGATGAATTCGTACATCCGTTCGCGGCGCAACGTGACTTTACAACCGACTGGCCAACCAGCGCGAATTTTGAAAGCGGCTTCCGACTTACGCGCGTTGGTGACGACTGGCTGCTGACCGGCGATCAGGGTGAGGTCATGAACCGCGTGATCCATGATTTTACGATCGCCCACCGCATCACCCACGCCCATATTGAGCGAGACTTTTTCCAAACGCGGAACCTGCATGATATTTGCGAATTCGAGGGTTTTCTGCAAACGCGGCTGGATCTCGCTCACAAACTGTTGATGCAAATTTGCCATTACTTTCTTACTCTTCGATCACCTTGTCGGTGGACTTGTAGAAACGCTCCTTCTTCCCGTCCGTGATGCGAAATCCAACTCGATCAGCCTTCCCGGATTCGTCGTTCCAGATGGCGACGTTGGACGCCTGCATCGGTGCCTCCTGCTCGACAATGCCCCCTCGCTGGCCGATATTGGGATTGGGCCGCTGGTGTTTTTTCACCAGGTTGATTCCGGAAACGAGTAATCTGCCGTTGTCCAGCACCTTCAGAACCGCTCCGCGTCGACCTCTGTCGCGCCCGGCGATTACCACTACCTCATCATTTTTCTTGATCTTCAACATCCCAATCTGCCTGCTCAAAGCACTTCCGGCGCCAACGAGATAATGCGCATGAAGTTTTCCGTTCTCAGTTCTCTCGTGACCGGGCCAAAAATCCGCGTGCCTACCGGCTGGTTCTGCGGGGTGAGCAGAACCGCGGCATTATGATCGAACCGGATAATTGAACCGTCCTGGCGACGGATACCCTTCCTGGTCCGTACCACAACCGCATTCATCACCTGTCCTTTGCGAACCCGGCCCCGCGGTATGGCTTCCTTCACCGTTACCTTGATGATGTCGCCGATACCCGCGTATCGCCGACGAGACCCACCGAGCACCTTGATACATTGCACGCGGCGCGCACCGCTGTTGTCGGCGACCTGCAACATGGTTTCTGATTGAATCATCGGCTAATCCTCAAACCCCTCATCAAATGTCCCGCGTCCGCACATCAACGCTCCGCAGCATCCAGGATTTCGTCTTCGACAACGGCCGGCACTCCACTACCGTCACCTTGTCACCAATTTTGCATTCGTTATTCTCATCATGCGCATGTAATTTGGACGATAGACGAATGATCTTGCCGTAAACCGGATGCCGTACACGACGCTCGATGAGCACCGTGATGGATTTGTCCATTCGGTCACTGACTACCGTGCCGGTCGCTACCCGACCCGACCGCTTAATCTCGGCTGACTGTTCAGCCATTCTGCTTCTCCTGCATGACCGTCTTCACTCGTGCTATGTCGTGCCGCGCATCAACCAGAAAATGCGTCTGTCCGAGTTGACCGCTGGCTTTCTGCATGCGGTATTGAAACTGTTCTTTGCGCAGCTTCAGGAGCTCTTGTTGCAGCTCTTCGATACTCTTTTCGCGCAGTTCCGATGCCTTCATTTCACCATTCGCCTACATTGCCGATCGTTTTACAAACACCGTTGGAAACGGCAGTTTTGCCGAAGCGAGCGCAAATGCATCACGTGCGTCGGCTTCCGAAACGCCTTCGATTTCATAGAGCACCCTGCCCGGTTGAATGAGGGCAACCCAATATTCGACGGCACCCTTGCCTTTACCCTGCCGCACTTCCAACGGTTTTTTGGTAATCGGCTTGTCCGGAAACACGCGGATCCAGATTTTCCCACCCCGTTTGATACGTCGGGTCATGGCTCGCCGGGCCGCTTCGATCTGACGCGCCGTCATGCGACCTCGACCCACGGCTTTGAGGCCGTACTCGCCAAAGCTGACACGGTTACCGCGCTGCGCCAGGCCGCGATTGCGACCTTTGTGCTGCTTACGAAACTTTGTTCTTTTTGGCTGTAACACTGGATTAAACCCTTACTTACCCCGCGGGCGACTGGCCTTCTTCTTCCGTACCAATGATCTCGCCCTTGAATATCCACACCTTGATACCGATCACGCCGTAGGTGGTATGCGCTTCCCAGACGGCATAGTCGATATCCGCCCGTAACGTATGTAGTGGTACGCGTCCTTCGTGATACACCTCGGAACGGGCAATCTCGGCCCCGCCCAAACGACCCGCGACACGCACCTTGATGCCTTGTGCGCCCAGACGCATGGCGTTCTGAATGACTCGACGCATGGCGCGTCGGAACTGCACCCGGCGCTCGAGCTGCTGCGCAACGTTCTGGGCCACCAACAACGCGTCCAGTTCCGGCTTGCGAATTTCCTCGATATTAATATGCACGGGCACGCCCATCAGACGTGACACTTCCATGCGCAATCGTTCGACGTCTTCGCCTTTCTTGCCAATCACGATGCCCGGCCGGGCGGTATGTATGCTGATCCGGGCATTCTGCGCGGGACGCTGGATCTCGATCCTGCTGATCGATGCCTGAGACAACCGTTTACGCAGATACTCGCGCACCGCCAGGTCGTTCAACAGGTACTCGGGATATTTCTTCTTTTCTGCATACCAGACCGAAGAGTGTTCTTTGACGATCCCGAGCCGAATGCCAATGGGATGTACTTTCTGCCCCATACGTAACCTACTCGTCAGTAACCGTCACGGTAATGTGACTGGTCCGTTTCAATATTCGATCCGCTCTTCCTTTGGCGCGTGGCTTGATGCGCTTCATGGTGAGCCCCGCGTTGACAAAAACTTCCATGATCTTCAACTCATCGATATCCGCGCCCTCGTTGTTTTCCGCGTTAGCAATCGCCGACTCCACCACTTTACGAACCAGACCAGCGGCTTTTTGAGGGCTGAAACTCAAAAAGTCCAGGGCCTCTTCCACGGGCTTGCCGCGAACCTGATCCACGATCAAGCGAACTTTCTGTGGAGATATCCTCAATCGTTTTGTCGTGGCACTTACCTGCATCAACGTCTCCTAACACCTCGCGCTAACGGCGCGCCTTCCTATCGGCGGCATGCCCGCGAAAAGTACGCGTGGGAGAAAATTCGCCCAACTTGTGCCCCACCATGTCTTCGTTGATGAACACGGGAATGTGCTGACGACCGTTGTGTACGGCGATGGTCAGCCCAACCATATCGGGAACAATCATCGAACGGCGCGACCAGGTTTTGATCGGTCGCTTTTCATTGTTCGCCACCGCCTTCTCCACCTTCTTCATGAGATGGAGATCTACGAAAGGTCCCTTGTGCAGCGATCTTGGCATCGCTTATCTCCTACCTCGACGACGGACGATGAGCTTATCCGTGCGCTTGTTTTTTCGGGTCTTGTAACCTTTGGTGGGAACACCCCAGGGAGTTACCGGATGACGTCCACCGGATGTTTTTCCCTCCCCGCCGCCATGTGGGTGATCAACGGGATTCATCGCCACACCACGCACCGTCGGGCGTACCCCACGCCAGCGTTTTGCGCCCGCCTTACCCAGAGAGCGAAGGTTGTGTTCGCTGTTACCTACCTCACCGAGGGTTGCCCGGCAGTCGGCCAATACCCTGCGCATCTCACCCGAGCGCAACCGCAACGTGGCGTAGGTGCCTTCACGGGCAACCAACTGCGCCGAAGAGCCCGCACTGCGCGCCAACTGCGCTCCTTTACCGGGTTTCAGTTCGATACAATGCACCACGCTTCCCACCGGAAGGCTGCGCAACTGCATGGCATTGCCGGGACGGATGGGTGCCGAACTGCCGCTACGGAGTTCGTCACCGGCACTCACGCCGCGCGGGGCTATGATGTAACGGCGCTCGCCATCCAGATAAAGTAAAAGCGCGATGTTCGCCGTGCGGTTAGGGTCGTACTCCAAACGCTCCACCCTGGCAGGCACGTTGTCCTTGTCGCGTTTGAAATCTATCAACCGGTAATGCTGTTTGTGCCCGCCGCCGCGATGCCGGCTCGTAATGCGACCCGTGTTGTTTCGACCGCCGGTATTACTCTGGGCAGACAACAGCGGTTTATAAGGCGCACCTTTGTGCAACTCACGATTGACCACCGAGACGACAAATCGGCGTCCTGGAGAAGTCGGTTTTGCTTTAACTACAGCCATGACTCAATCCGTTACCATGAAGTCGATCTCTTGCCCGTCGGCAACCCGTACATAGGCCTTTTTCCAGTTTTTGGCCCGGGACGTACCCCGAACGGTGCGTTTGACCTTCCCTTTTACGTTCAATGTGGAGACGTTTTCGACCGATACCTTGAAAAGCACTTCCACTGCTTCTTTTATCTCCCGCTTGCTCGCGTCCCTCGCCACCTTGAATGCATACTGATTGCTCGAATCCCCCAGTAGAGACACCTTTTCGGAGATATGCGGCTCAATCAATACGGTGTAGATTCTTTCCTGATTCATGCGAGCGCCTCTTCCATCTTCTTTAGCGCACTCACCGTCATCAGCACCTTCTCGTGACGGATCAGGCTGACCGGATCGATTCCCGCAACGTCACGCACATCGACATTCTTGAGATTGCGCGCGGACAGATAAAGGTTCTCGTCCACGGACTCCGTGACGATGAGTACATTGGCGAGTTCCAGGGTTTTGAGTTGTTCGAGGAGGGCTTTGGTTTTTGGGGCTTCAACGGAAAAATCTTCGCAGGCGACCAGGCGTTCCTGGCGGACCAGCTCCGACAGAATGCAACGCAGGGCACCGCGATACATCTTGCGATTGACTTTGGTCGAGTGATCCTGAGGTTTGATCGCAAAGGTCTGCCCACCGCCTCGCCAGATGGGGCTGCGAATAGTACCTGCACGGGCACGACCCGTACCTTTCTGCCGCCAGGGCTTACGCCCCCCGCCTCGCACTTCCGAACGGCTTTTGCCCGCGCGGGTGCCCTGACGCGCGCCCGCCAGATAAGCCACGACCACCTGATGTACCAGCGCTTCGTTGTATTCCCGCCCGAACGCGGCATCGGAAATCTCCACGGTGCCGCCGTTCGCAGCCAAGCTAAGGTTCATCCCCGTATTTCCTCCGCGCTTGATGCTCCGTCGATAACAGGTTGTCGAATCATTGACCTTTCACCGCCGGACGTATGTAGACATCCCCGCCTGCCGGTCCCGGGACGGCGCCCTTGATCAACAGCAGGTTTCGTTCTGCATCCACGCGCACCACCTCCAGATTCTGAGTGGTGACGCGCACATTCCCCAGATGACCGGACATCTTCTTCCCCCTGAAGACTTTCCCCGGGGTCTGGCACATGCCAATCGAACCCGGGGCACGGTGGGAGATCGAATTGCCATGGCTATTGTCCTGACCACTGAAATTCCAACGCTTTATGACACCGGCAAAACCCTTGCCTTTTGATACACCCCGCACATCAACCTTCTGACCCTGCTCGAACTGCTCCAGACCCATCTCGGAACCGACGCTCAAGCTTTCATCCAGTTCGTCAACGCGGAATTCCCATAACCCCCGACCGGCCTGGGCATTTGCCTTGGCGAAATGGCCCGCTTTGGGTTTGCTCACATGATTTTGTCGCACGCTGCCCGTCGTTATCTGCACAGCGGTATAACCGTCGGAGTCCATGCGTTTGACCTGGGTGATGCGATTCGGCTCGACTTCGATCACCGTTACGGGCACGGACGCTCCCGCTTCGGTGAAGATCCGCGTCATACCCCGTTTTGTACCTACCAGTCCAATAGCCATTGGCCGTCAATTCCTAATGTCGTTTCCCTCGGCGCAGCACACCGAGCCAGCAGATACAGAAACCGCGTACCAACAGACCCTCTCCGGGGTTGGTAAACGGCCTTTTACTGCTTCAATGACCCCCCATCGGAGTCTTGTCGAGCGTACTTTTCAAAGCCCTGCGGCTGTACGCTAAAACGCCGGTCCTTTGCAGGTACCGGCGTCTCGCTAATTCAAACTAATCTGTACTTCCACACCCGCGGCCAGATCCAGCTTCATCAACGCATCCATGGTTTTATCCGTGGGTTCGACGATGTCCAGCAGGCGTTTATGGGTGCGGATTTCATATTGATCACGCGCATCTTTATTGACATGCGGCGAAATCAGAACGGTAAAACGTTCCTTCCGGGTAGGCAGCGGAATTGGCCCCTTCACCCGCGCCCCGGTACGTTTCGCGGTTTCCACTATCTCCCGGGTCGAAATGTCGATCAGCCTGTGATCGAACGCTTTCAGCCGTATGCGAATGTGCGGGTTTTGCACCGTTTCCTGTTCTCCAAACTCAAAAAAATCCCATCCAACGATTTGCTACCTGCAATACCGTGGATGGGCGTTGCCCGTGAAACGGGACGCCGAACTATACAGACGGGTTCGTTGACTCGCAATAGGTATTTGGAGGTCCGGGCCTGGTTGCGGGGTGGGAAGTTCTGTTTCGTTCCTACGCTTCGCCCCTCCGGGGTGCCCTCATTTCGCGAACTTGCCCCAAGCG
>JAPUJX010000454.1 GCA_027295975.1 Gammaproteobacteria bacterium | reverse complement strand
CAAGCGCTACCAGCGATACGCCCATCGATACGACATAGGCCACCGAATAGTCAAATTCATCATGAAGCACGCCCAGTAACACCGGGCCCACCGCAACACCCAGAACCATCACCGCGTTGGACAATGAGAATATGCGCGAATAATCACGGATACCAAATGCCTCTGCAAGCCACAGAGGGTGCAGCATCAACAGATTACCGATACTGCCGCCAAAAACCGCAGAACCAATCAGCATCATCGCCACATCTTCCGCAAACGCGATGATCATCAGCCCCAGCGCTTGAACCAGCAGATTAACAAGCGTAAAGACACGAATCTTAACCTTGATCACGATCCAGCCGCCTAAAAATCTGCAGAGTATGCTCGCAATCGTCATTGCCTGAATGGCAAACGCCGCAGCCTCAAACCCAGCCAGTGTCTCAGCGTGGTTGTAGAGGTGGGCGATGCCGCCTACCTGGGCACCCATGCATAACACATAACCCGCGCTCAACAAGACAAAAAAACGGCTCCTGATAGCATCGTGATAGCCCCAGGAATCCCGATGGGCATCTCGGACGGTAACTTCGTCAAGCGCCCGCGGGCTCGAACGCATGAGCCACCACGCAAACGGAACGATCAGGATGAAAAAGGCGAAGCCGAACCAGGGAATGGCGGTTTCCAATCCCCAACGGTTCAACGACCAGGCCGACAGTGGTGTGAGCAACACCCCACCCATGGACAACCCGGTGGAGGCGATAGACAACGCAACCGATCGATTCGGCCCTGGAAACCAACGGGTCACCAGAGTCGTTGCAACGACGATCGATACACCGCTGTTACCCGCGCCGAACAATGCGTATACCAGGTAGAGTTGCCACAGTTCGGTTACCTGACCAATCAGACCCAGCGCTGACCCGCCGATTGCCGCACCACCAATCATCACCCAACGCACATCAAAACGCTGAATGAGGCTGGCGACCCACATGCCTGTCGCACCACCAACGATAAAAAAGAGACCGACAGCAATGGAAACGTCGGCTATCGCAAAACCGCGCGTATCGGCCAACACGTTCATGTAAACCGATAGGTTGTAAAAGCCGAAGCCGGATGAAATCGTTAGTACAAAAAACAGCCCGGCAACGATCCACCAGCCGTAATACACACCCAGCGTCAAGTCGGCGTTGTCAGAGGCGACGTCCAGGTTGTTCAATGTTCACTAGGATGCATTATCAAGGCACCAGCATAGCCGCGAACTCGACACGCAGGGAAGGTCGCATACCTTCACCGCTTCGGTTGCTGCTAGGATAGGTGATCAGTCCAGGTCGGGAGCAGCGCGAAGTGCCTATAAAAAGCATATTTTCGTCGGTCGACGAGCTTAAGAAAGACATCGAAAACCTGAGTGTGCGGCAACTCAAGGAGGAGCTCGCGGCTGATCCTGATCTTTTGTTGCTCGACATCCGCGAGTTACAGGAACGGGTCGACCTGGGCACCGTACCCGGTGCGAAACATGCGCCCCGTGGCATGCTGGAATTCTGGGCGGATCCCGAAAGCCCTTACTTTCGCGATTATTTCTTAGAGCATCGGCGAACTGTCCTGTTCTGTGCAGGCGGTGGTCGCTCCGTACTTGCCGTGATCGCGCTCAAAGAGATGGGTTTTACCGATGTAGCCCACCTCGAGGATGGGTTTACCGGCTGGCAGAAAGCCGAAGAACCTGTGGAGGACGTACAATCCACCAGCCGATGGATTCGCCGGGCAAAAACCGACACCTGATAAAGGGCCAATCGTGCCACGTGGTAATATGGCAGCGTTTCAACCTGTGGTCCGCAATCATGATGCAGCTCCTTGCTTGTCTGGTTTTATGCGTATCAGTCCTGACGATCGGCGCGACCGCGATGGCCGCAGAGCTAACAGATCATGAACTGCTCGCCAGAGACATCTTCCGCGAACTGATCGAAATCAATACCACAGATTCCGTTGGCGATAACACGGCGGCGGCCGTTGCGATGGCCGCGCGATTGCGCAGCGCCGGGTTCCTCGACAGCGACATCCACATCCTGGCACCCGCTGCACGCAAGGGAAACCTGGTATTCCGGCTGAGCAGCCCCGCAGCGACAAAAAGACCCATCCTGCTGCTCGCGCACCTCGATGTCGTGGAAGCGGAACCGGACGATTGGAGCATTCCACCATTCGAGTTCCTGGAACGCGACGGCTACTACTACGGGCGTGGCACGACCGACGACAAAGCGATGTGCGCCATCTGGATGGCCAATCTGATACGCATGAAAAAGGCAGGATATGTTTCGAACCGCGACATCATCGTTGCACTCACGGCAGATGAAGAAGGTGGCCCGAACAACGGCGTGCAGTTTCTGCTGGCCGAGCACTTCGAGCTGGTCGATGCAGCATTTGTATTAAACGAAGGTGGCAGCGGCGCGATGCAGGATGGCACGCGGCTGGCCAATAGCGTCCAGGCGGCCGAGAAGGTCTACCAGAGTTACCAACTCGAGGTGACGAATCCGGGGGGTCACAGTTCCCTGCCGCGAGCCGACAACGCCATATACCAACTCATCGATGGGTTGATGAGGATCTCGAAGTATCAATTTCCCATAGAATTGAACGAAGTTACGCGCGCCTGGATTCGGCAGGGATTTTCATCACTTCCCGCCCGACAGACGGAGATTGCGTTAGGTATGCTCGAGACTCCGCCAACGAAGGCGAGCGTCTCATTCTTCGAGCGGGTTCCTGCTTACAATGCCCGTGTGCGCACCACCTGCATCACCACTCAGCTACAAGCCGGGCACGCGGAAAACGCGCTGCCGCAACGCGCAACCGCTACCGTCAATTGCCGCATCCTCCCGGGTGTGCCACCGGAGCAGGTGCTGGCAACGCTCAAAGGTCTGGTGGAGGACCCACAAATATCCTTCACGCTCATGAACGAACCGACCCCCAGCCCGCCTTCACCACTGACGGAGGAAATAATGGCACCGATCCAGGAAATCACCG
>JAPUJX010000453.1 GCA_027295975.1 Gammaproteobacteria bacterium | reverse complement strand
GCGAAGGTACGGTGCCGCATGAGAAGTCTGTTTCATATTGAGAGCAGGTAGAGACGAAAGTGGCGAGCGGTGTTGCGTCAGTTGCTGATTCAAACGAGAACATCGCGGCAATCGGCGGTTCTATCGGTCGCTATTGTCTATTGACGGAATCCGACATCGATCTTTCCTTCCTGGAACGACGCTATCGCCGACGATTGAGCATGACCACCCGCCTGGCGCTTTCGGCCTATCACCGCTGCAACCCGGAACTCGCGCCCTGTCGAACCGTTTTCGCCTCGCGTTACGGCGAGTACGTCCGCACTTACGGCATCCTGAAGGACCTTGCGACTGGCGAGCCTGCGTCCCCGGCCGCATTCAGTGTATCGGTTCACAATGCACCAGGGGGGGTCGTCGGTATCGCCACACACAATCCGGCACCCTCTACGACGCTGGCTGGCGGGTCCGCGACCGTGGAAACGGGTTTCCTCGAAGCAGCCATGCAGTTCACCGAATTGGCTGGCAGCGAAGACATTGTGTTTGTTTACGTGGACGAACCCCTGCCGTCCACATACGGTCGGTTCGTCGGCACCACGAAACACGCTTACGCCATGGGCCTCAGGCTCGGTGCGGGGGAGCGGCGGCTCCGTCTGTCATGGACGAAAGCGGAAACCACGAAACGCGGGCCCGATGGAATACCGCTTAGCGGATACCGGATCATGGCGATTCTGGAGGCAGGGCAAGGCAACTGTTCTTCGAACGACGGACGATTGGTCTGGAAATGGAGCGTTGATAGAGCATAAGTTCGACATCGCCTGGCGTACTACCTTCACTTTTTTGAGTTTTGTGTGTTTTGGCGTGGGCGCGCTGATTCTGGGCCTTGTGTGGTTTCCCGTCATTCATCTGTTCATTTCGGGCCGGGCGAATGCCCAGCGGGCTTGCCGGAAGGCCGTCCACGCAAGCTTCCGTCTGTTCATCACCTTCGTGAGGGCTGCCGGTGTTCTCAGCTATCAGATCAGCGGCAAGGGTAATTTTTGTCCGGGCCAGCTGATCGTGGCGAATCATCCATCCCTCATTGACGTGATCTTCATCGTCGCACAGATACCGGACGCGTACTGTGTCGTGAAGGAAGGGGTTCGCCGCAACTTTTTTACCAGCCTTATCGTCCGTTCGACGGGATACGTGTCGAGCGTCGACCCAGAGCAGATGATCGAGCGATGTGTCAAAATCCTCCGGGAAGGAGGTAACGTTGTCATGTTCCCTGAAGGTACAAGGACGGTACCGGGTAAACGCCTGTCATTCAGGCGCGGTGCAGCCATCGTGTTTTTCAAGTCGACCGGCGATCTCGTTCCGGTATATCTCCGGATATCTCCGCCAACCCTCGCGAAAGGCGAACCATGGTTCAAAGTCCAGGAGAACAAAATACAATACCGGATGGACATAGGCAGGCCGCTGCCGCGTCATGAAATCATGCCCGAGAGCGGGTCGGAGCGGCACAACACCAAAATTTGCACGGCGCGACTCCAAGCCCTGTTTGCAGAAAGACTTCGAAACAAGGACCAAAATGGAAAATCTCCTGACTGACATCAAAATATTGATCGTGAATACTCTGGAACTCGAAGACATCGATCCGTCCAATATTGGTGATGAGGAAGCGTTGTTCGACGAAGGCCTCGGTCTGGACTCCATCGACGCGCTCGAGCTTGGAATCGCCCTGCAGAAAACATATGGCATAGAAATCGACGAAGAGGATGAGTCCCTGCCCGAACACTTTCAGAGCGCGCGAGCGCTGGCGAAATTCGTTGAGGCTAATCGAACATGAGGACAGGTCTGTCTACACGCGAAGAAATTGAAGCCGAACTCGTCGAAATACTCGTGGAGATGTTCGAGGTTGAAGCCGTGGATGTCACAGGCGAAGCGAACCTCTACGATGATCTCGACATCGATAGCATCGATGCGGTGGATCTGATCGTTCGCTTGAAAGAACTGACCGGCAAAAAGGTCGACCCGGAAGACTTCAAGGAAATCCGAACGGTTGATGATGTCGTTTCAGCAATACAAGGACTTCTAACCCAGTAGGCCCAACGGGTGCTCGATCGAGTCGCGACGCTTCTCATCACCGTGATTTACCCCATGGCCGTTTTCGTGACCCTGAAATATTTCAGCGTGGCCCATCTCGGATACGTCTCCCTGGTTATCGGAGGTTTCAGAATTTTCCTCACCCTGTCTATTCGAAAACCGCCACATATTCGTTTCGACAAACTTGGCGCCCTGCTGATTGCCATCGGCGCCGCAATTATCTGGAGCGAGAGCGCGGCAACCGCCAGGCTGTATCCCGTGTTCGTGAACCTCGCAATGCTCGGCTATTTCGGCTGGTCACTGATCTTCCCGCCAAGCGTGGTGGAACGCATCGCCCGTATTTCAGAACCGAATCTTTCCCCCCAGGCGGTTGTTTATACTGCCCGGGTCACCCTCACCTGGTGCTTTTTCTTCCTGATCAACGGCACGCTTGCGCTCTACACCGCCTTCTGGTCCAGCCTCGAGGTTTGGACCTTGTACAACGGCCTGATTGCCTATCTCGCCATGGGCCTGTTGTTTTCGGTGGAATATTTCATTCGCCAGAGGGTCAGGAACACCATTGAGGCGGCCGATGACTGAGGGGCCTCGACCCAGGTCGATTGACCAGCGAATCTCACAATCGGTGATCTCCTTTCGCGGTGACAAACCGTTGAGCGCCGAGCAACTCCACCGTACTGCCGCTGCGATCAGACGAATTCTCGAAGGTCATGGTGGCCGAAACTGGGGTGTTCACGTTGACTCGCCCTTTGTGCAGGTAGCGACGCTGATCGCGCTGCAGTCCATGGACAGGAGCGCCGTCCTTCTGCCTCACGCGCAACCCGATTTCATCACAAGGATTGCCCGGAAATTCGATGGGCTGCTCCTGGACGTGCCGGTTGATGAGAAGATGGCAATAAGACTACCCGACGCGGACGCCCTGCTCGAGGAATGCGGGTCGTTTCCTCCCCTGACGAGCCCATGGCGGCAGGCCGTCGGATTAATGACGTCCGGCTCCTCGGGTCAACCGACTCAGGTTCTCAAAACGCCCGCACAGATAGTTTCGGAAGTCGATATGCTCGAACAGGCGTTTGGTCGGTTGCTCAGCGGTGAACGGGTATTCCACGGGACCACCAGCCACCAGCATCTTTTCGGATTCACCTTCCGGGTCATGTGGCCGTTGCTCACCGGCAGGGCATTTTCCGATACCCAGATCAGATTCCCCGGAGAGGTGTCACAATCGGCGAGACATCACCAACACATCGTGTTGATTTCGAGCCCCGCGTTCCTGTCCCGGGCGCGAGAGCTGATCGACTTGTCTCAGTTGGCCGCGAACGGTCCGGTGGTTTTCTCCTCCGGCGGTAAACTCGACACGGCCACCGCCGTCCACTTCAATCGGCACCCCGGAATTTCCCTTGTGGAAATCTACGGAAGCACAGAAACCGGCGCTCTGGCCTCGCGCATAACGGCCGGTCCGGCCGATAGCCCATGGCGCCCTCTCCCTGGCGTGGAAGTTGCTGTTGCTATCGAAGCGCACGAAGTAGACGAAGTAGACGAAGCGGATCAAGCCGACGAAGTCCTGTCAGCGCGGGCGCCGCACCTGCCGGACGGGACATGGTTCAGAACCGAAGACAAGGTGAGGTTCGACCGCAACGGGGGATTTGCCCTGCTGGGCCGGAAAGACCGCATCGTGAAAGTGGCGGACAAACGGGTCAGCCTCACCGAGTTGGAACGATTGCTCGAGGAGCGCGCCGAGATCGATGAGGCAAAAGTTCTGGAACTCGATACCGGCATGTTGGGAGCGGTTCTGGTCCCCGCCGGTTCGGGATGGAACCGCGTCCGTGAGATCGGAAAAGATCATTTCGTCAGGGAAATCAGAAACCACCTGGCGGGCCACGTTGACCGGGTCACCGTGCCCAAACGGTGGCGTCTTCTCAAGAGGCTGCCCGTCAACGCTCAGGGGAAAATCGAGCATGATGCCCTGGGCGCCGCCTTTTCCAAGCCTCGACCGGGGCCCTCCTGGCGCGTTGTCAGCGCGGATACGAACCACTGGGTGGGAGAAACAGAAATTACCGTGAATCTGGGAGTGTTGAATGGTCATTTCCCGGACAATCCCATTGTCCCGGGCGTTGCCCAGATCTCCTGGGTTGCCGAGGCGGCAATAAAAGCATTTGGCCTGACCGATCTGCCTGGAAACATGGAAGCCGTCAAGTTTCACAGCCCCATCATACCGGGCAACATCATCAGGCTGACGTTGCGTATCGACAGGCAGACACACAAGGTCCACTTCGAGATTACCCACGGCGATCGATCGTGCTGCCTGGGCCGTCTGCTGCTCGATCCCGATGGATGACTTCAAACCGGTGGTGATCGTGCCCGTTTACCTGCACGGCTCCGCGTTCTCGCTCATGTTGCCCCGACTGCTGCGGTTTGGCCTGCCAATCATCGTCGTTGACGACGGTAGCGATTCGGACAGCGCACGCCTGCTCCAGGCACTCGCCGCCGGGCACAACCGCCTATACCTGAAAAGACATGAACTCAATCGGGGCAAAGGAGCCGCCGTCGCCACGGGCCTGAAAAAGGCGGAAACCATGGGTTTTACCCACGCGCTTCAAATAGACGGTGATGGTCAGCACGATGCTGGAGACATCCCCGCGTTTCTTGCGGCCGCGAGAAACAACCCGGGTGCGGTGGTCCTGGGAGTGCCCAAGTTCGATGCCAGCATGCCGGTTTCCCGCAGAATTGGCCGGTATCTGACTCATGTCTGGATCTGGATAGAAACCTGGTCGCTGGATATCGCCGATTCGATGTGTGGATTTCGCGTCTATCCACTCAGCGCCGTTATGCCGCTGCTCGACGTTCGCGGGCTCGGTACGCACATGGACTTCGATCCGGAGATCCTCGTCCGCCTGCACTGGAAAAGAACACCCTTTCTGCGAATACCCACCAGGGTGATCTACCCCGCTTCGGGCCGTTCCAACTTCAAGCTGATTACCGATAACCTGCTGATCACCCTGATGCACATACGGCTGGTGGCGGGCATGCTGATAAGATCGCCTTTGTTGATCTTCAATCGTCTGGCGAATAGACGTGGTGACTGCACCAACTGAGTCCGGCAAAACAAGCCATTGGGCAGATCTGACCGAACGAGGCACGATGTTCGGTCTGCGTTTCATGCTGGCCGTTTATGAAGTCAGCGGCCGTTGGCTGTTCCGTCCATTTGCCGGGCTGGTGGTGATCTACTTCTTTCTTTCTTCCGCCCGGGCGCGCGCCGCGTCAAAGGAGTATTTGAATCGCGTCTGGTCCCACACGATCTTGTCCGACCCGCAAGCCCCCTCGTCTCTGCGACACCGCCCGACAATCTGGACGACGGTCAGACACTTTTTCTGCTTCTCCGAAGCGATCCTGGACAAACTGGCTGCCTGGAAAGGGGACATACGCGAAAACGAGATCGACTACGTGAACAAGGACCTGTTCGAACAGCGATACCGCGACGGCAAAGGTGGGCTCTGGATCACCTCCCATATAGGCAACATGGAAGTCTGCCGGGCGATCGGCCAGAAGCAACGCGACTTCAGGATGACGGTGCTGGTACACACCAGACACGCCAGGAACTTCAATCGACTCCTTCGGGAAGTCGACCCCCGGAGCAATATCGAGTTGCTGGAAGTTTCGCAATTCAACGTCGCATCGGCGATGCTGCTTCAGAAGCGCATTTCCAGCGGCCGGTTTGTTGTCATCGTTGCCGATCGCGTATCGGTCAACGATCGCAAACGGGTTGCTCGATGTGAGTTCATCGGCAAACAGGCAACCTTTCCGTTGGGACCATTCATGCTGGCAACCATGCTCGACTGTCCGGTCGGCACTATTTTCTGCGTCAGGGAGGGTAGGAGATTCCGCATGGTCATCGACGATCTCCCGGGCCTGCAGGGTAGCAGGCGTGGGGAAAGAGACCGGGTAATCAGGCATGCTGTCGAGACATACGCCGCCCGTCTCGAAGATCTTTGCCTTCGATACCCACTGCAGTGGTTCAATTTTTTTTCCTTCTGGGATCAGTCAGACTGAACCTGGAGTTGTCGATTCGAGGTGAATACAGTTGGCTGACACAGTGCACTCGGCGGAAGTAACCATCGTCGTGCCGTTTCACGACCTGGATCCGATGCAGATTGTCTGGCATGGACGTTATGTGCAGTACTTCGAAGTTGCGCGCTGTAAGTTGCTGGAGCAGATCGGCTATACCTACGAGGACATGAAGGTGTCGGGATATGCATGGCCCATCATCGACATGCGCATCCAGTACGTGAGCTCTGCACGTTTCAACCAGCGGCTCATCGTTCGCGCTACGGTGAAAGAATACGAACACAGGTTGAAGATACGCTACGAGATCCGCGATGCCGACTCCGGTAATCGGGTGACCAAAGGTTATACCTGCCAGGTGGCCGTTCGCATCTCCGATGGGGCGATGCTAATGTCCAGTCCTGACGTTTTGCTGCAAAAGCTCGGTGGATAGCTGCAAATACAATGGCCAACGGCTTTCATGGCTGCTGATTTCTGCGTTGTTGTGTTTGGTTGCAAGCGCCCGGGCTTCGGAACTGAGTCGCCGCTTCGAGGCGCTCGAACCTTTCTCTTCGGCCCAATTCAGACAGGAACGACATGTGGAGGCGTTGTCGCGGCCGCTGGTTTCTTCGGGTTCGATTGAGCTTTCGCTCAGCGGCTTCGTCTGGAAACAGATCGATCCTTTCCACGTCTGGTTGATTTACGACGGCGTCTCGATTGTCGAGAAAACCGTTGTTGGTCGGCAGGAAACGTTGCGGCAGGTTCTCGACCCGGCAACCAGCAGTTTCACCCGTACCATGTTCCAGGTAATGACGGGCTCATTTGCCGATCTGCAGTCCACCTTCCTGATCAAACCCCGGGATGAGGACCGGCAATCGGAGTGGAGTTATGAACTCGAACCAAGGGACGCTGCGATCAGGAGGGCTATCGGGAGAATTATTCTCTCTGGCGACACCTATTTGAATCACATTCGCATCGAGGAGTCCCCCGGCAATTACACCTGGATCGAGTTGACGAACCAGCGACCGGTTCCATGATCGAATCACCACCTCCCTGGTGGCACGAGTTGATAGACACCGCGGGTAAACGTGAACGCGCATCGTTTGGGCTGTTTCTGTTCGCGTTAATGCTGCTCGGGATGACCGGTGCCCTGCGTTCGGCCAGCGAACCCATCAATACCGACATGTTGTCTCTGGTTGGTGTTGAAGGGTCCGACCCGGTCAAAAAAGCAGCAACGCGGCGAATCAACCACTACGCGGAACGGCAACAAATCTGGATTGTTTCCCATCCGCAGTTCGAACGCGCGTTTGAGGCGGCAAAAGCCCTGCAGGCAGACCTGAAGGACAGTATTCTGTATGACCTCCCGGAATCGGCGGCCCTTGCGGCCGACGCCGACATTCTGGGCATCTATGAATCCTACCGTTACCAACTCGCCGATGAGGTTACCCTCGATCTGGTCCGGGATGGCGGTGACACGGCCCTGGTGGGCAGAGTGGAACGCAACCTGTACTCCAGGGCCATGGTGATTCCAGCCGATGTTCTGAGTGAGGATCCGTTTCTCATCAGGACTCACTTCTTCCGGAATCTGTTCAGGACGCCGCCGCCTTTCGCCATCGACCGGGGCTTCATGGCCGCCAGTGTTGCCGGAAGTTGGTATTACCTCGTGCCCGCCCGCCTCACTCGCGGTGCTTTCGATTTTGCATACCAGACCCGGATTTCGGATTTCTCGGATCGGCTGATCGAACGGTATGAGGACCGCCATCAGGTCCGGGTGGTGCCGGTCGGGGTCATCAGTTATGCCATCGAGAACCGGGAGTTGGCACTGCGAGAGGTTCGCTTGATCGGCGTGCTGTCGATTGTCATGGTCACCCTGCTGCTCATTTCCACCTTCCGGAGCATTTACCCTTTTTCCGCTGTCGCGTTTACCATCGTCAGCAGTCTGACCGCGGGATTTTTCGCCTGCCTCGTCCTGTTTCAATCTGTACACCTGCTCACCCTCATTGGCGGCAGCAGCCTGATTGGAATATCCGTGGATTATTCATTTCACCTGCTGACCGACAGCTTCCGGGCCGCGGACGGGGGCGCGCCTTCGCGGAGCCCCGGAGGCGGGTTTTCCCATAGCGAAGAACGCTGGCGAGTCACCCACGGCTTGAAGACAGTTGCTCCCGCTGTCACCCTCGGTTTGGCAACCAGCCTGCTCGGGTTCCTTGGCTTGTCCGCCAGCGGTTTTCGCGGCCTGCAGGAAATCGCCGTCTTTTCCGCCGTTGGTCTCACTACCGCGTTTACCGGGTTGATCCTCTGTTATCCGTGGCTCCTGGCGAAATATGAGCCGACCCGGCGAGGGTCCCTCGGTTTGCGAATCGCAAAGCTGTGGAGCGGATTGTTTGTCAGGAGCGAACCTGGCCTGATAACGGTAGCCGCGCTCACGGTTCTGCTGGTTCTGATTGCTCCACACCAGGGTATCGACAACGATGTTCGCCTGCTTGCAGCCCGCACGCCCGGAATCGAGCGCCTGCGGGAACAATCGGCTTTCCTGGCCGGGTCCATCGTCGCAAGCCAGTTCATCGTCGTTACCGGGGACTCCGTCGAACAGGTGTTGCGGAAAGAAGAGGAACTGCGGGTTTTGCTTTCGGATCTGACCCGCTCGGGCGCCATTTCTCACTTCAACCAGTTGTCGCGTTTTGTGCCATCCGCCAGACGCCAGGCCGAGGCATACGAACTCAACCGCAGGCTGTACCTCGAACCGGGTACTGCTATCGACTTGCTGTCACAACACATCGGTCTGACGGATGCGGTGGTGCGCAGAGGGCGCGATGCGATGCGTGAGACGTCGCGGCCCGAACCGCTCACGCTGGCCGCCTGGCTGGAATCTCCCGCTGCTTCGCTCGCTCGGCATCTCTGGCTTGGGGAAATCGAAAACCAGGTAACATCCGTGGTCACCCTGGGCGGCATCCGTGATCTGAAGCTGCTCGAAAACCAACTGTTGGATGTCAGCGGCGTTCGCCTCGTCGATAACGTCTCCGATATGTCAGCGGTGTTTGGCCTCTATGTGGACAACGCCTTGCGAGGTCTTGCCGTTGCATTCGTGCTGGTGGCCGGGTTGATGATCTGGCGGTTCGGCTTTCGCGGCGGGCTGTTCATCATGCTGGCACCACTGTTGTCCGGCGTATTGACTATAACCATGCTCATGTTTCTCAATGAACCCATCAACCTCTTTCATATCGTGGGTCTGGCGCTCATTCTGGGTATGGGGATGGACTACGTGCTTTTTCTCAAGACCAGCCCCCATCGATCCTGCGCCATGCTGGCGGTGCTGATGGCGGCGGTAACCACCGAATGTGCGTTTGGCCTGCTGAGCACCTCGGCCGTCGGTGCCATTCACAGCTTTGGCTTGACGGTTGCCCTCGGCACGGCGATCTCCTTTCTGGTGGCGCCCCTGGTGGCAAAGGAACCGGGCTGAAGTGAGAATTCGAACGTGGGGTTTGCTTCTGCTGGTAAGCTCGAGCTGGCTCTGTCTCAGCGGCTGTCCCACGGTCCCCGCAACGGGCAATTGGTCTGCCGCCATCAACTGGGCGGGGCTCGCGAGTCGCTGGATGGGACCCGACGATTACCGGGTAGAGATCGTCACTTTCCACGATTTGAGGAAATCCGAGCGGTATCATGCGCGTTACGACATTGAGCTCAACCGTCGGGGTCTTTCCATGGTGGCTCAGACACCGCTGGGCGTACCGTTGTACGAACTCGAGGTGAGGGACGGGGTGATGACCACGAAAAGCCATGTCGAACAGCTCGGAGGACTATCCGTCGAGCAGACCCTGGCCGATTTTGTCCTGGCCTACTGGCCACTGGATGAGTTGATGGAAGCGGCGTCGGCGGCGGGATATTCGATCCAGCAAGCTGATACCATTCGGCGACTGCTGAATTCGCAAGCCGAGATCCTGGTGGAAGTGATAAGGGAGGTAGAGGACGGTGATGTGGTGACGAGAGTCGTGCACCATGACATCCCGCTCCGTATCGACATCCGCACCGCGTCCGGGGGTAATGTCCGTTGGTGAGAGACGCCGTTCATCTCAACGCGCTGGGTTTCGTCTGTGCCCTCGGGAAGGGTAAAGAGCAGATTTCGACGCGGCTTTTCCGGGAAGATTCCGGGGTAGTGATGCTCGATAATGTGGTCGCCAGCGGCGAGTCACTGCCTTTCGCGCCGGTTGCCGTCGATCTTCCCGAAGTTCCCGAACCAATGCACAGGTTCGCAAGCCGGAACTTTGCCCTGGTTCTCGCGGCGCTGTCGGAAATCGAGAGCGACCTCCGCCGGGCCATGGATCGATATGGCAATCATCGCGTCGCGGTGGTCATGGGCACCAGTACATCGGGAATCAGCGTGGCTGAGGAACACCTGGGAAACCCAGGATTCCGGGAATCGACCGATTTCCCGGCCGGGTTTGATTTCCTCCAACAGGAGATCGGCAGTACCGCGGAGAGCATCGCCTCGCTGCTGAATCTTGCCGGTCCCGCCATCACCATTTCCACGGCCTGCAGCTCCGGTGCAAAAGCGCTGGCGGTGGCGCGGCGGTTCATCCGCACGGGCCTCGCGGATGCCGCGCTGGTGGGTGGCTGCGATTCACGCTGCGCTCTCACGCTCAACGGCTTTCACTCCTTGTCCGCCCTCAGCCGATCCGGTTGCAATCCGTTCAGTGCCAATCGTGACGGTACCGTCATAGGCGAAGGCGCGGCGGTTTTTTTGATGAGCCGGGAACCGGTGGGACCGACCCTTGCCGGAGTAGGCGAAAGTTCGGACGCGCACAACATGACCGCACCCGATCCCGATGGCCGCGGAGC
>JAPUJX010000452.1 GCA_027295975.1 Gammaproteobacteria bacterium | reverse complement strand
CGAACGTCTCTGTTCGACGAACGCCGGGAATGCGGCCCACTTTGCTCCGCAGAAATAATCCAAGGGCCTCTGGCGACTCCAGGGTAACCCACGCGAACAGATCGTAAGACCCGGTGGTGATAGCCACCCATCCGATCTCTTCAAGGCTTGCGAGGTCGTCGGAAACGCCGTCGATCCTGTCTGGATCGACCTGCACTCCGATGAGTGCCTCGGAACCGAAACCTATTTTCCCCGGATCAAGCATCGCGACAACGCTGATGTAGTGTTCATCGACGAGCCTCTTCAGGCGGCGGCGCACAGTCCCTTCACTAACGCCTACTTCTCGTGCAATACTGGCATTGGACGCCCGCCCGTCTTTCTGAAGCATCGCAATTATTTTACTGTCAAGCTCATCCATTCCTCGATTGTCCTATTCTAACCAACTGATCGGCCTGAATCATACTCACTGTTACGAATTCTGTCAACTTACCACCAAATGGGGCAGTGTGTAAGCGATGGATTCCCTTTAATTGCCTTTGGAAGCCATAAACACGGCGTTTCGATGGGTGTAGCGCAATATAGGCGAGAGAGAGAGGGCGAACGAATGACAGTTCCGCCGGTAGGGACTTTCAAAACCTGTTGATTGCTACGTAGGTTGCCACCACGGCAGGCAGCAGCAGCTGCAACAAGATGCCGATGCTGAATCCTCCAAAAATGAAGGCGGGAAGCATTATCAGGATAAACGCGCTCACAACCGACCCGGCAGCAACGTATTTCAGCGTTTTGCCCCGTCTTCGGTTGACGGATATGCTGATGCCCTCGCCAATAATGAAACCGATTCCCAAACTAAGGATGAAGGTCGCGAACGGAATGCCACCCAAAAGCGGGCGAGCGAAAAAGAACAGCACCGCGCCCGCGATGGCCAGCCCCGCGCCAGCCGCAATTGCGCGTGCAAGCGTTACCCCTGTTACGTCGAAGGTCGGAAGTCTGCGTACCTGAGCGCAATCCGGGCACCGCACCCCCACCGGCGAATGGACGAGGCATTGAGGACACACAAGTTCCCCACACCTGCCACAGCCAAGGTTGGTTTCGGTTTTTGGATGTCTTGGGCAGAACTTAGTCTGGGACATGCTTCAGCGGCCCGTCGTTGTCTGAAATCGGACGCCTTTCCGTCCATTCCTCTTTCCGGGGGACATCCCTGTCCCACAAAACCCGGTACCCGATTACTCGATACCACGGGTATCGCGGAAACAGCGGCTCCCAATTGGCGGTGACGCGCTTCGATATCAACAGCACGCCCAGTACGCCGGTCATCGCGATCACCTCTGCCGGACGGCCAAAAACGAAGGCAAGAGCGGGTAAAATCAGCAACGAGATGAACGTCCAGAACCCTGTATCGCGAAATATGAATCTTCCGAACCAGCCTAACACTATCGCTGTTATTATGGATTCCGGCCACATCTGAAAGCCCAGTATCACGCCGATCGCGGTGGCAACCCCTCGACCGCCGGTGAACCTCAGAACCAGCGACCAGTTGTGACCACATATCGCCGCAAGACCCACGCCCGCCTGCACCCAAAGTTCCTGACCCAGCAAATTGGCCAGGATCACCGGAACCGTTCCCTTGCCAAGCGCGTCGATCATCCCGACCACGAATCCCGTTACCTTGCCCGAATGTTCCATCAGGTTGGTGGCCCCGACGTTGCCGGAGCCGTACTGACGAAGATCAATCCCGCTCTTGTAGCGGGCGACGAGAAACGCAACCGGGACCGATCCCCAAAGGTATCCGCCAAGAATGAACAGTATCGGGACAATCAGTTGGTATGAAATCAGAATCTCAACCGCTACCCCCGTTCCACGATTTCCATTCTTCGTGGTGAGAGTGGCCACCCTCATGGACGATTCGTCTGCCAGCGCAACTTCAAATTAGATGCAAAAGCGATTCAACGTGGTCGGTCACACGGTACAGGCGAAGGGGTAATCCGTCAACCGGACTTTGACGGTCGGTCGAACGCAGACGCGCCGGGGAGGCACGTTGGCGTGTGCGGGCGTCAGCTTTCCGTTAACAGGGCTTGTTTGCCCTGCCGCAGGGCGTCAACGGTGGACATGGGAGGCCCGACGGTGCCGGGTTGCGGCTCGCCAGGGTTGCCGGAAGCGTGGAAGTCGCTGCCACCGCACGGGATCAGGTCGAACTCGTCGGCGAGGTCGCGAAGATATCTCACCTGATCCGGGGTGTAGTCGCCGTAGTAGACTTCCATACCGGTCAGTCCCACCGATTTGAGGCTCCGGAGGATCACCCTCAGAGAGCCAATCTCGTCTCTGTCCGACTTGGACGCCGAGTAAGTCGGGTGGGCCATTACGGGCAAAGCCCCGTTGTTGACCAGTATCTGCACGGCTTCTTCGGGT
Organism: Gammaproteobacteria bacterium; assembly: GCA_027295975.1. Taxonomy (GTDB): domain Bacteria; phylum Pseudomonadota; class Gammaproteobacteria; order Pseudomonadales; family Azotimanducaceae; genus SMWK01. Next base: position 204 of record JAPUJX010000452.1, on the reverse strand, counting down.
GTCAGCTTGAGGCGCTCGGCGTAGGCTGGGCCCTGCCTGCCGATGTATTTGTCGAACGCGTCCTTCGGATACTCGACGTATCCCGCTTCCACGAGCGCCTGCGCGATGTGTGGCCTGCCGATTGCGCCGCCGCCGGAGATCTGCTGTACGCGATCCCAGGTGATGTTCAAGCCCATGCCGTTGAGGTTTTCGACCATTTTGCGG
>JAPUJX010000451.1 GCA_027295975.1 Gammaproteobacteria bacterium | reverse complement strand
GAAATGGGTCTGCATTTTCGGCTAACGCAAGAATAGCCAGGTCTCAATGGTCCCTCGAAGGGCCGGAGGAGGAATTGACCGAATTTGAACACAAGCCAGGAATGTTCAAGGCATTCTGTGCAAGGTGTGGCTCGCCTCTCTACGCCCGATCATCCCGGGAGCCTGACGATATCCGGATCAGGCTAGGAGGTTTCGAGGGGAGCTTGGAGGTAAATATCACAGCTCACGTCTGGACATCATCCAAATCGGCCTGGTACACCATCGAAGATTCGATGCCCTGCTATCTGGAAGCCATTATCCCATGAGCAAACTGATGTGTGGCCAACCGCCCCTTCTTTACCTGACTCTATGGTCAAGGTCATAGTATCATTCGAATCGCACCCACAATCGTCATCACATAGGTGGCGCTGTTACGTAGTTGGGTTTGGCAAGAGAAACTCATTTCCAATCCGGTTTCAGTGAACATGAAGAAAGGAATTACCTTCGGTACGTTCGATTTGTTTCACGCTGGACACGTGTTGATGCTGCAGGAAGCAAAAACCGTCTGCGATCATCTCATCGTATGTATTCAAACGGACCCGTCATCAGATCGCCTGGATAAGAACAAACCAATTCAAAGTATCGTGGAACGGCAGATCCAGGTTGCCGCCTGCAAATATGCAGACGACATAATTGTTTACAACACCGAACTGGATGTACTCGAAATTCTCAAATCCGTGGAATGGGATATTCGTATTCTGGGCGACGAGTACCGCGATACAGATTTTACCGGCAGAGAAGAAACCTTGGACAGGTGTTACTTCAATCGAAGGCCACACGAGTTTTCCAGTTCGGAACTGCGGCTTCGAGTCGTACAGGAATCTTCGAAGTCAAGTTGAGAGCAATGGCTCCGTTACCGGTTAACCCGCCGCCATCCCATCCTGTATCGATCCCTGGCTGATGCGTTTTCCCGCATTGTTGTTACTTCTCGTCGCGAGCTTCGCCGCTCATCCATCGGTGGACCACGAGCAGCTTGTCAACGTGGACAATACGCCCGGCAGCTGGCTTACCCATGGCCGAAATTATGCGGAGGACCGGCAGAGTCCGCTGACACAGATCACCCCGGACAACGTGGGGGAACTGGGATTGACCTGGTATTTCGATACCGGCACGGGGCGTGGACTGGAAGCATCACCCCTGGTCATAGACGGCGTCATCTACTCGACAGGATCCTGGAGCCGTGTATTCGCCAACAACGCTGTCAGCGGTGAGCCAATCTGGCAGTACGACCCGCAGGTACCCAGGGCGTGGGGGGTGAACGCCTGTTGCGATGTAGTGAACCGAGGTGTCGCGGCATGGGGCGACAACATCTACCTCGGTACGTTGGACGGCCGCCTGGTCGCATTGAACCGCCGGAACGGCAAGGTTGTCTGGACTTCGCTCACCATCGATCCAGCGCGCCCCTACACGATTACCGGCGCTCCCCGCATCATCAAGGGTAACGTCATCATCGGCAACGGCGGCGCCGAATATGGGGTTCGCGGTTATGTATCCGCTTACGATGCCCGGGACGGCGCGCTGCGCTGGCGCTTTTATACGGTTCCCGGCAATCCCGAAAATCCCTTTGAATCGGCGGCCATGGAAATGGCCGCCAAAACATGGTCCGGCGATCTCTGGTGGAAAGTTGGCGGTGGCGGCACGGTATGGGACTCCATGGCTTACGATGTCGATCTTGATCTCCTCTACATCGGCGTAGGCAACGGCGCTCCCTGGAACAGACATGTGCGCAGCCCCGGAGGGGGTGACAACCTGTTCCTTTCCTCCATCGTCGCGCTGCGACCAGAGACCGGCGAATACGTCTGGCACTACCAGACAACACCCGGAGACAGTTGGGACTACACCGCCACGCAGCACATGATCCTCGCCGATCTGGTGATCGACGGAGCGCTCACGAAGGTGCTGATGCAAGCGCCGAAGAACGGCTTTTTTTATGTGCTCGATCGAGCGAGTGGCAAGCTGATCAGTGCGGAGAAGTACGCGCCTGCCACCTGGGCGAGTCACGTTGATCTGTCCACGGGTCGTCCCGTGGAAACGGAAAACGCAGATCACAGCATCGAGGTGAGGATGACAAAACCCGCCGCATTCGGCGGCCACAATTGGCAACCCATGGCGTTTAACCAAACAACGGGGTTGGTCTATATCCCAGCCATGGAAACCGCGGGACGCTACAGCACCGACCATGACTTTACTTATCAATCGGGGGGACATTGGAATACCGGTCAGTCGCAAGAGGGTGGTGCGTTTCCCGCGAACCGCCACCTCGTCAACGCCGTCATCAAACGTCTCTTCAAAGGCCATCTCCTGGCCTGGGATCCGGTGAAACAAACGGAAGTCTGGCGCGTTGCGCATGAGGCCATGTGGAATGGAGGGGTGCTGACCACGGCTGCCAATCTGGTCTTCCAGGGTACGGGCGACGGTCGCCTCGTTGCCTATCGAGCCGACTCCGGTGAGCAACTCTGGGACACACATACTCTCACCGGCGTCGTGGCGCCTCCAATCAGCTATCAGATCAACGGCGAACAATATGTGGCGGTGATGGCTGGGTGGGGCGGGGCGCCCACACTGCTGTTTGATCTACCGGGCAGCACTGCCGGTGCCAATGGCCGTCTGTTGGTATACAAACTTGGCGGTGAATTGAAACTACCCGATACCGTTGAGGCCAACGTTATCCCCACACCGCCGCCACGTCATGGTTCCGAGGAATCCATCGCGACAGGGCAGGTGCTGTACAATACCCATTGCGGCAGGTGCCACGGTATCGGCCTCGTGGGTAGCGGCCTGCTACCGGACCTTCGCGACATGGGGCACGACATGTCCGGCAACACGCCAGAAGTATTCAAAGCGATTGTACTGCAGGGCGCTTACCGTGAAATGGGGATGGTGAGCTTCGCCGATGTAATGAGCGAGGCAGACGCTGACGCGGTTTATGACTACATTGTCGACGCCGCACACGCCCGTTGGGAAGAACAGCAGTCGTCGCCGGTCTGGAGCGAGGTTGAAGCCTGGATCATGGATTGGGTCGGAGCGCTGATTGCGCAGTTCATCTAACGTAGTAGCCGCATACCCACATCAGGTCAGTACCGGCCAATGGTGATCGAAGCAGTTCTTTTCGATGCGGACGGGGTTATTCAAGAACCGTCACCCGCCTGGCGACCGGCTCTGGCAAGGCTTGCTGGAGATGCGTGTGCCGATGAATTGCTTGCAGATATATTCGCCGCGGAAAAACCATGTCTCACCGGCGATCAAGACTTCGAACCCGCACTGGCCGAAGTACTGAAACGCTGGAACTGTGTTGTGAACGTCGAAGAGGCGCTCGGGATATGGACTATGATTCAACAGGACCACGAGATCCTGAGGGTCATTGGTCAGCTACGAGAACTTGGGATACGGGTTGCACTCGCGACGAATCAACAAGCTCAAAGAGCCAGCTTCATGTCCAATCAGCTCGGCTACTCGAAGTTGTTTGACGATCTCTTCTATTCCTGTGAAATGGGTTACGCGAAGCCACACCCTGAATATTTCCAGATCATGCTCAACCGATTGGGATTAGCCGGCGAAAAAGTGCTCTTCCTAGATGATCGGCAATCGAACGTTCGCGCCGCCGAGAGCGCTGGCTTGCACGCGAGGGTTTTCATGAAAAACCGCGGGGCTGCAGGGTTGCTCAATTTGTTGCAGGAATAGGACCTGGAGACTGCGAACCCCTGACAAGGCCTTGGCACTCGTGCCGCCGGAAGAGTCCTGGGTCGTTAGAAAAACCACCGCCGGGAACGCTCGAGTTGCTTGACGCATCCGTTGAGCTGTTTTTGATAACTCTCTGCCCGCTCGACAACCCGGCGAGCGTAATTGCGCACGGAAGGTTGATTCTTCCACACACCTCGCGCGTACCCGGTAGGGCCAACGTAATACGCCAGGTAGAGGTTATAGGAATCATTTTTGGCAATACCCAGTTGCCGGTGGCTGCGATCGTTGTACCAACCGATAAAATCCAGGGCGTCTCTTAAATCATCCCGCTCCACAAAAAGTCTGCGGGTTTGCTTCTTGTAGTCTTCCCACGCCTCGTCGGTAGCCTGCGCGTAACCGTAAGCGCTCGAGGGTCGGCGCCACGGTATCACCCAGAGGAGTTTGCCCCGTGGAGGTTTAGCGTCGGATACATAACTCGATTCCCTGTACACGAACGCCATTCCGACCGCCACGGGTAATCCCCAGGCTTTTTGCGCGTTCACGGCACCCCGATACCACTTGGGTTTTTCCTGAAACACCTTACATAAATTGCCCGGCTGGTTGGGCGGATTGTTGCTACAGCCACCAATCACGGCGGCAAGCACAATAAATACGAGCGATGTGAGGCTAACCCACTTCATGCTCAGTCAGTAAGGCAACCAGCGCTGCCTCGTCCATCACGGGAATTCCCAACTCTTCAGCTTTCACCAGTTTGCTGCCGGCAGAGGGACCAGCAACCAACTGATGGGTTTTTTTTGAGACCGAACCGGCCACCTTGGCCCCGAGTGCCGCGAGTTGTTCCTTTGCTTCGTCCCGCGTCATCGTTTCCAACTTACCCGTCAACACCCACGTCTGACCAAGCAGTGGTTTCGGAGCAATCGTTTGCGTTGGCTCATCCCAATAAACACCCGCATCACGCAGCGCCGTCACCGACTTTCGATCGCCCGGGTCGGCAAAAAACTTCCGAATGTGAGTGGCTACCACAGGACCTACATCGGGCACTGCCTCCAGAATTTCCTGCGATGCATCCATCAGTTCTTCGAGATTGATCAGTGTGGCTGCCAGGTTACGCGCCGTCGTCTCCCCTACTTCCCGAATACCCAGTGCATAGATGAAGCGTCCGAAGGTAGTATGTTTGCTCTTCTGGAGTGCGTTGAGCAGGTTGTCGGCCGATTTCGAACCCATACGATCAAGGGCCACCAACTCCTCCCTGGTCAACCGGTATAAATCCGCAGCCTGTCTGACGCGGTCCGTTTCGACGAGCTGTTCCATCAGCTTGTCACCCAATCCCTCGATGTCCATGGCAAGTCTCGATGCGAAATGTTTCAGACCCTCCTTGCGTTGTGCGGAACAGAAGTTGGGACTCGCGGAGCAGCGCGCCACGGCTTCGTCGCCCATGGTCACAATCGCGCTACCGCAAGCGGGACAGTTTTTCGGCAACTTCACCTTGCGCGCCCGCTTCGGCCGTTTGCTTTCGATGACCGCGGCCACTTGCGGAATGACATCTCCGGCACGACGAACCAGCACCGTATCGCCGATGCGAATTCCCAACCGGGCAACTTCGTCCATGTTATGCAGGGTTGCATTGCTGACGGTAACGCCACCCACAAAAACCGGTTCGAGCTTCGCAACCGGCGTTATGGCACCGGTACGACCCACCTGGAATTCCACCCCCTGCAACGTTGTGGTGGCTTCTTCGGCGGGGTATTTGAAGGCGATCGCCCAACGTGGCTTACGCGTCAGGTTACCCAGACTACGCTGCTGATCGAGGGAGTTGACCTTGATCACCGCACCGTCGATTTCATAATCCAGCGATTCACGTTGCCCCGATAGCGATGAAACGTAGCGCCAACATTCATCGAAGTCTGAAACCAACGCCACTTCGCGATTTACCCGCAGTCCCCAACGTCTGAAACGTTCGAGCACTTCCATATGCGTCTCGGGCCGCCAGGAACCGTCTATCCAGCCAAGGCTGTAACAGAACAGTGACAGCGGTCGCCCAGCCGTTAAACGCGGGTCGAGTTGACGCAGGCTACCGGCCGCGCCGTTGCGCGGATTAACCAGGGTTTTCTCACCCATCTGACGCGCTCGTTCGTTGAAAGTATCGAAGTCGGCGATAGGCATGTAAATTTCGCCACGCACTTCCATCCGCCCGGGAAGATCCTTCGCAGTCAACACCAGGGGCACCGCGCCGATAGTTCGTACGTTGGCGGTGATGTCTTCACCAGTCTCCCCATCACCCCGTGTTGCACCCTGTCACAACCGGCCGTTTTCGTAGATGAGCGCCACCGCCACCCCGTCGATCTTGGGTTCGCAGGTGAATGCAAGGGGTTCGGTCGATTCGAGACGGTTTTTGCACCGCTCGATCCAATCCGCAAGTTCCTCTTCGGTGCTGCATTTGTCCAATGACAACATGGCGAGTTCGTGACGCACGGAAACGAATTCGCTCAACGGCTTCGCGCCCACTCGCCGAGTCGGGGATTCGTCGGTCACCAACTCCGGGTGTGCAGCCTCCAGCGCCACGAGTTTGCCGAACAAGTCGTCGTACTCGGAGTCGGCGATCTCCGGATCGTCGAGCACGTGGTAGCGATGCAGGTGGTAGCGAATCAGACTCGTTAGTTGTGTTAGCTCTTCGTTTACACTCATGCCCGCTTAGACAGGCGCTTGCGGGAAAAATCCACAATCCGCTGGCGATAATGTTCCATCGACTGTCTGGTCATCAAGTTTCGCTGCTCGTCGGTGATTTCACCACCCAGGTTCGCTGCAATCTCACGAGCGATTCGCAACATCTCCTCGAACACTTCCGCGGGACGTTCGGGTCCCGGCAACTGAAGAAAAAACAACAGGCCCGGGGAGACGAAGGATTCCATATCAGCCATATCGAACGTGCCGGGCTCTACTACATTCGCTACGCTGAAACGGGCGATTTTGGTCAACGGATCCATGCGATGGAATATGTTCATGTCACCGAACTTGAGACCTTGACTTCGCAACACCGTAAATAATACATCGCCGGCAAAAGGTGCACCCTTCGGCGCCAGCAAATTGAAGACGATCAACTCTTCGACCGGGGCGGGTTCAACCCGTTCGGGTTTCGCAGGCCGTTGTACCAGGCGCCGAGTACGTCGTGGCGTCTGTGGGACAGGTTCCTCGGGCAGGATCACGTCGGCAACCTCCGCGCGCGGCGGGTCATCGACCGCTTGTTCAATCGAGTCTTCTATCCCAGGAGGGGGGACATCCGCATCGGTGTTTGGTGTGCCACCAAGCGTTGGTTCGACCGGCCGGGTAACCCGGGTTTGACGGCCGTGTTCCGCAGCGACCCCATCGGTCGCCGCTTCGGTCGCTTCGAGCAATATCGTAGCCGGGGTATCCAGCTCGAAACGCGCCTGCTCCCAGTTGAGTTGATCCTCATTCGAGCTGGGCGCGGGCACCACGCGGGCACCGCCGTTCGGCAGTTCGCCACGTAGCCGCTCGATGTCATCCATGTCTTCCGAAATGAGATCGGGCACGATGTCGAGGCGAAACGGTTCTCGTCTGGCACGCCAGGCAATCCAAAAGCCATGGGCGACGACAGCGACGATCAGCAGCCCGCCGCCAACGAGAATGAAGTCTTTAATGTCCACTTACGGCTCCTAGGCCGCATTCTTACGGCCTGACAGGGTTCCTACTTCATCGCCGAGGCTACATTACGGCCATAGCCGCGGCTTCTTCCACGTCCACCGAAACCAGACGCGAAACACCTGGTTCGCTCATCGTCACACCCATGAGATGGTCGGCCATCTCCATGGTGAGCTTGTTGTGTGTGATCAAAACGAACTGCACGTCGGTAGACATTTCCTTGATCAAATCCGCAAAACGCAGGACGTTGGTGTCGTCCAACGGCGCATCAACCTCATCCAGTAAACACACCGGGCTCGGGTTGAGATGGAAGATGGCAAAAATCAAAGCCACCGCCGTCAGCGCCTTCTCACCGCCAGATAGCAGATGCACATTGGCGTTGCGTTTCCCCGGAGGTCTCGCCATCAACGAAACTCCGGCATCGAGCAGATCCTCCCCTGTCAGTTCCAGATAGGCGTGTCCCCCGCCAAATATCTTGGGAAATAGCTCCCCCAATTCCGCATTAACCGCATCGAACGTTTTCTTGAACCTCATCCGTGTTTCTCGATCAATCTTCTTGATGGCGTCCTGCAGAGTTTCCATAGCCTGCTCCAGATCCTCATGCTGCCGATCGAGATAAACCTTGCGTGCCGATTGAGCATCAAACTCTTCAATGGCGGCGAGGTTGATGGGCCCCAGTCGCTGGATGCTGCGGTCGGTTTTCTCCAACGAGGCAACCCAGTCTGCTTCGTCGGCATCCTCCGGAAGTTGCGCGCGCACTTCCTCGAAATCGTGACCCGTGGCGACTACCAACTCGACGAGATTCGTTTCCTGAACGGTCAGGCCTTGCCGGTTCACTCTGACCTCTTCGAGTTGCGTCCGTACATCGGAGACTTTTTGCTGCGCCTGGGTACGCTGCGCTTCCAGTTCGCGCACGTCCGCTTCGAGTTGCTCGAGCTTCGTGCGCACCTCAGTAAGCTGAGACTCCACAGCCAGTCGTTCAGCAAGCTTGGCTCCAAGCTGCTGGGTCAACTCTGGAAGAGGTGTTGAGCTTGCTTCGATTCCCTGCAGAAGCGAGGCCTGCTGCGCTTCGAGTTCTCCCTTCTGATGAACCAGGCGGTCGAGAGCCGTTTCTCCCGCCGCGAGGCGGGACTGCAGGTTCTGCCAGGTCGTGTTCAGCGCATGGTAGGCATCGCTGCTGCCGCGAGCAGCTTCCCGAGCAGCGTCCAGTTGATGTTCCGTGGTCTCGCGAAGCGCCAGGAGTTCTTGCCGTTCACCCGTTTGGGTTTCCCGTTGTGTCTCAGCGTTGACCAGGGCATCCCGCGCCTGGTTGAGAAGCTCGCCGTCCTGCTCGATCTGTTCATCGATTTCTCTGCGTTCGCGCACGAGTCGGCCGCGACGGGCATCAGCCTCCTCCATCTGGACACGACGCGCTCCGTGATCGGCTTTGAGCTCGCCTAAGGATTGATTGAGTTCGTTGACGCTACGCTGCTGGATTTCGCGTTGACCTTCGAGAAGCTCGATTCGCCCTCGTCCCGAGACCACGTGACCCCGAAGTTCCGCCAGAGTCTGTTCGGCTTGCTCCACCCGCAGATTCAAGGTTTCGATTTCCTGGGCCCTTTGAATTATTCCGGCGTCGCCTTCAACATCCGATAACATGCGCACCCAATCCGAGCCAATCCAGAAACCCTGTCGGGTGATGACACTTTCGCCCGGCCCCAGACTGTCCCGCCTGGCAAGCGCAACATCCATCGACTCGGCCGCATACACGCCATGCAGCACGGAGCCGAGCTTCAATCCCTGGCTGCTTACCAGCGAAGCCAGGCTCGGTAGCTCACCAAAAACTTCTCCCTCTATACGAGCTTCCAGCAAGGTGACCCCGTGGGCCAGGTTTTCAAACCCACCGCGGTAATCTTCGAGACGATCCACACGGATGGCTTGCAGGTAGTCGCCGAGAACCGTCTCCACGGCATGTTCCCAGCCAGGCACCACAGAAAGGACTTCGCCCAACCGATCGGATTCCCCGAGCCCCTGGGTTTCGATCCAATCCTGCGCCTCACGTTCTCCACGGCCGAGGGCCGCTTGCTGAACCGCCTGTAAGCTGGCAAGTTCATGGCGCAAGGTCTGAACTTCGCCTCGCGCATCTTCGAGCACCCGTTCGCGCATCAGTAAATCTTCTCTTGCGGCAGCGAGTTCGCTCAAACTCAGATCGATCTCCGTTTCAAGTACTCGACGGGTATGTTCGGAACTCTGAATTTCCGCGGCAAGGGAATTGACGCGATCGCTTTGTTCCCCTGACGCGCCCTCTGCATCACCCTCGAGTTGTTCACGACGCCCGCGAAATCGCTGTAACAACTGCTCGAGGTGCTCCACACGAGAGGCCTGAACCTCAGCATCGCGCTCATTCTCCGCGGCTTTGACGCTGAACTCGTCCCATGCAACCTGCCAGGCTCGATAACGGGTTTCAAGGTCATCCATCCGCTGAGTGCAACGACGATCCTCCAGCCTCGCATCTTTCACCTGCGGATCGAGGTGGCTTATCTGAGCGGCGAGTTCTGCGATCTGTGTTTTGTCCATGTCGAGCTGGCGGTGGGTTTCTTCAGACCGCTGATTGACCATCCCAAGATCGAGCTCGAGCTGTTTGACGCGTTCCTTGTTGTGCTGGATGGCTTCCTCAATACGCGCGAGGTCCGCGCCGAGTTGGTAATAGCGCCCCTGAACACCGTTGAATTCGTCGTTCGCTTCCGCGTGCAGCGCACGGCGCTTCTCGATGTCGGTGTCGACGGTTTGTTGCGCCGCCACCACCCGCGTAAGCTCGATCTCGAGTTGGCTGATCTCGCTCTGCCGGCGCGCGAGTTCGGACTCGAGCTCGAGGTAACGCAGGGTATGCAACTCCGCGGTCAACCTTTTTTCTTTCACCTTCAGGGTTCGATATCGTTCCGCGGCCTTCGACTGGCGTTTCAGCAAGGCAAGCTGGCGACCAAGCTCCTCGCGGATGTCGGTCAACCGATCGAGATTCTCAAAGGTGTGTTTGATTCGGTTCCGAGTTTCCCTGCGCCGTTCTTTGTATTTGGAAATACCGGCTGCTTCTTCTAAATACGCCCGCAGGTCCTCCGGCTTCGCTTCCACGAGCTCGGTGATCATGCCCTGTTCGATAATCGAGTAGCTGCGCGGTCCGAAACCGGTACCGAGAAAGATGTCCATCACGTCGCGACGGCGGCATTTGCTGCCATTGAGGAAGTAGCTCGACTGCGCCTCCCGAGTTACCTGACGACGGATGCTGATTTCGCCAAAACTGGCATATTCGCCTCCTATACGGCCATCGGAATTGTCGAACAGGAGTTCAATGCTGGCCATGGAGGTGGGTTTTCGGGTGTTGGATCCGTTGAAAATGACGTCGGTGATGTTCTCGCCGCGAAGTTGTTTGGCGGAGCTTTCACCCATTACCCAGCGGACGGCGTCGATGATATTGGACTTGCCGCATCCGTTTGGGCCAACCACCGCGCAGCGATTTCCGGGGAGGGTGACGGTAGTCGGATCGACGAATGATTTAAAACCGGCGAGCTTTATCTGCTTCAGGCGCATGCAGCGAAGACTGGTGACTCTGGTCCCAAGTAACCGTTAGTCTAAAACAAATACGTCAGCAGCGTAACACCCCCGATACCGCTAAAATCGCCCGGTGCCTGAACGTCAGCCTGGCGTTACAGGCCCTTTTGCGCTACCGCATTGTGACCGAAATTTCCCAACAGGGGGCGTGCCCGGGCAGGCTGCTGGAGACCCTGAACGAGCTTTTTCTCTCTGCCGCTATGAGCCTGAACCAATTCACGGATGCGTTCATCGTCGTTTCCCCGCACTGCTTCCAATAACGCCTGGTGATAACGCAAGGTGTCGCGCATGTCATAGTCGGGGTGACGCGACACGACATAGGCAAGGCGCATGTCGGCCGGAATCAAACCGCTGAGAACAGCGGAGAGATAGAAGGTATCGAGGATCGGGAATCCGGCCCGAATGAAGGAACGCCGCGCCAATACCAGGGTATCGAAATTGTCCTGGACCACCGCAAGCTCCATGTTTTTCAGCGCGGCTACGAACTCGTCGAGACGACGACACCCGGAAGCCGCCACCTTCACGAAGAGTTGACACAACAATTCCGAAAAAAGTTCTGAAAAATCATCAACTTGATCGGCATCCAAACTGCTGACAACCGCCCCCCGGCGGGGAATGATTTCAATCAGGTGGCGACTTTCAAGGATGAGCAGCGCCTCACGTACGGAACCCCGGGAGACGCTGAGATCCGACGCGACCTTCAGTTCTTGAATGCGTGCCTGGGGCTTCAAGCGACCCGTAATGATCTCGGTACCCAGATGATCTGCGATCTGCTCCGTCAATCTCACAGCTGGCTCAAAACCCATGGCGTCCCCCTGAGGTACATGTACTAAACGGCTGTTGGGAATTGAGACACTCAGGATGCCATTTGGTTTCGCACCAGCCTCACGCCTGGTCAGCCTGGCGGGGTAAGGGGAGCAACCAACCGGAGGGGGTTTTCGAGATCGGCGAGCTTAATGACCTCCGAGCGCCACTCCCAGTCCCCGGGCCGGGCCATCGCAGCGCCAGATCGACTCAGACGGACCACAACCTCAACCTCCTGAGCCAGGGAAAGCCCGGCCGCCGGATTCATGCTCACCGCATCGTCCAGGCGAACCGTAATCGGCAACTGCACCGCCGGTCTTCGCACCACCGCAAACGGCATGCCACCCCCCGGCGGGCGGGCAATTACGAACAGGGTTGCTCCTTCGGGTAGTTGATCCGCGGCACCCATGACCACATGAACGGCAACATCAACGCTCGGCTTGAGATCCCCCAGTTGCTCCCTGGCTTCGGCGAATCCCGAACTCAGTGCCGCGCGCTGGGCGTGACTCAACGGGTTGGTCAGCGCTCGATTCAGAAAGCTCACCGCGGTTTTGAAGTTCCCGCGGCGAAAAGCGTCGATGGCCAACATCTCCAGCACCAGTGGCTGGTTCGGCGCTGACTCGAGGATACGCTGGCCTATTGCGGAGGTCCCCTGATCAATCTGCCCACCCGCCGCAAGATACCGCGCCTGCAGCCAATACAGATCGATGTTGAGATCGTTAGCAAAAAATTCGTGGGCTTTGGCAAACGCCTCGGCGGCACGTTGATAGTTGCTGAGCTTGAGTTCCACATGACCAAGCAGATACCAGCTCTGCGCGTCTTCAGGTTTTGCCGAAACCCGTGACGACAACCGGTTTCGCCAATCGGTCAAAATACCTTCGTGGTTTTCGGCCTCGAGCTGTAATACTACTTCGGCCCCATTGAGTTCCATGACACCCGGATCACCGAGGGACAGGTAAATGGCGGTGCTTGCCATCGGGAGTAAACCGGCTACCAGCAGCCACGCCAAACGTGGACCTGCTTGTTTCGGCTCGAGATCGGCTTCCTCTCCATCGACATCCGCAAAATCCTCCAACAGAGCAGCCCCGAGCTCCTGTTCGAGCTCGATGCGGGTGTCCCTGTCCAGTTGGCCGTTGATGAGTTCAGCGTCGAGCTCGCGAAGCCGCCCGCGATAAATCGCCCGTACCGTCTGGGAGCGATCCTGGCGCGCCCCGGTGCGGGGGCGGACGAACGGCCACAACGCCAGGGTAAGGGCCAGTAACATCAAAAGGCCCCCATAAAACTCAATCATCAGTCGTCGTCCAGGATGACACGCAGTCGTTCGGTTTCCGACACACTCAAAGGCTCGGCGGGCGGTTGCCGCAACACGCGTAAAAGGACCAAAACACTGATTAGCACGAAACCAACCGGGGCAAGCCACAATGCCCAGGTGGCGGGCTTGAAGGGCGGATCGTACAGGACAAAGTCACCGTAACGTTCCTGAAGGTAGGTACGGATCTCTCCATCTTCGAGGTGCTCGACGGTAACCAGTCGATACACCGTACGCCGCAGGTCCATGGCGATAGGCGCATCGGACCCGGAAAGATTGGTGTTCAGGCATTTCGGGCAACGGAACTCGTCGATGAGCGCCCGGTACCTTGATTCCTGATGGGTATCGGCGAACGTGTAGGTATCCACCGGCGCCGCGCCCTCGGCGGCCGCGCAGCAAAGAATCATCGATACCAATAACGCCTTAACCACCGGAGGGGACATCGACGTCATCCATCAGCACCGCCAGGCGCGGTACGATTTCCTGCTCCCAGATGCGCCGGTTTATCTCCCCCACGCGCTTGTAAACAACGATACCTTCGGCATTCAGCAGAAAACTTTCGGGGGCCCCGTATACGCCCAGTTCCACGCCGAGGGAACCCGTCAAATCCTGCATGGTGAAATCGTAAGGATCGCCGTAGTCGGCCAACCACCTGAGGGCAAGCTGCGCGTCGTCTTTGTAGTTCACGCCGACCAGGCGCAAATCGCTTATTGCACTGATACGCATCAGTTCGTCATGTTCTGCTTTGCAGGTAGGGCACCAGGTAGCCCAGACGTTTACCAGCACCGGTCGACCCAACAGGGCACGGCGGTCGACCTGGGTGTCCGGATCGCCGAGCAGGGGGACGGTGAATTCCGGAAAAGCCTTACCAAGCAACGCCGAAGGCAGTTTATGAGGATCCGTGAGTTGAAAACCCGCAAAGCCAATTCCGACGATGAGGAAAAACACCGCCAGCGGTACGAACAGACCCGTCCGTTTCACGCCGGTACTCCCTGACCCTCGGCCACTTCGCGCGCCCGTAAGCGACGGTATCTGGCATCGGTGACCGCGATACAACCGCCAAGCGCCATGAGCAACCCCCCAAGCCAGATCCAGCGTACGAAGGGTTTGACCTGCAGACGGACCGCCCAGTCGCCATCGTCCAGTGACTCGCCTAACGAGACGTAAACGTCGCGGAGAAATCCCGGATCGATAGCGGCCTCGGTCAATACCGTGCCACTGGCCCGGTAACGTCGTTTTTCCGGCTTGAGAACCAGGCGGCTGCCGCCGTCGGT
>JAPUJX010000450.1 GCA_027295975.1 Gammaproteobacteria bacterium | reverse complement strand
GTGCCTACTGTTCACCGCTTCGGCGCAGGCAACTACGCCGAACGACATTCTCGCGATGAACGCCGCCGACCGGCTGCTATTCATGACCGCGTGGCGGGACGGCTTCATTCATGGCACCGCCGTTGGAGTCCAGTACTACACCGAAGACGAACAGCAGGATGACCTCTTAAATGTCATGACCTGCGCCCACAACAGAATCTCAGGCAATATTCTGCTGGCTGAGTTCCTGGCTGCCGTTGAGGACATGGAGCAACTCGTGGCGCGTGAGGCCGACATCGAGTGGGTCGATGATGTCAGCGTAGCGCTGATGATTATCGTGATGGACCTATGCCCAATCAACGGAGTGAGTGACATTGAGTAACAAGAAAATCCCGAGGGCTGGTGCCATGCTCGCCATTATGCTGGCTCTGGTTTCGTGTCAGGGATGCTTCGGTTTGCAGCGAGCGTAATCCCAATAAAAATTAACAACACTTCGCCGATCGCGTATGTGAGGTACCTGACAACGCGATGGGTTCGGATAGATTCTGCTCTTGGAGCTTTAAAGACGCCGGGCATAAAAATTTCGAGACCTCACACTCTGTGAGCTATGCCGATATTCTCCCGTCTAAATCGGGTCGATTCGAGACCTTAGCTTCAACTCGGAAATATAGCATCCGAACGTCCCGTATCGGGGCCAAACTCACCGTTAATGGGCGTTAATGGGTTGTCTCACCTCTAATGTCCGGTTTGGGGCATATTCGAGGCGCTCAGTCTCGCCACGTTAAGGGCTTCCTTAACGGAGACTATCGGCCAACAGTGGTCATTCGATGGTCGGCTGACCGCCCGCTTCACGATTAGTAATTGTCTCCAGCCATTCAGCGAAGCGTGGATCTGCTCTTGACTTGGTCGTCGGCCATGCCAGACGAACACCGTAATCTGCGTCTCGCTCCGATATCGCCCTGACCCGTCTAATAGCTTCCTCTTCTTCGATTCTGCCCAAAGTAAAATCTCGATAGAGTTCCTCGAAATTTAGAATCATTCGGATGCCAAGGAAGGTTAGCCTGTTTCTTTCAGAATCAGTTAGTTCACTCTCCTCCTTGACCATGAGGTCAGCGTACTCTGGATTCTCTACTACAAGTTCAACCATCGCGTTGACTCTCGCTCGATTCTCGCTTTGCACTTGAAGTTCCAACACTTCGTTATTTTGCTGCAACTCCACGACCAGAAAGACGATGCCAGCAATCACTCCGAGGTTGGCGAGTGTGTTGATCGTCTGGCCGAGGTCGGGCTTCTTCATTCTTGTTCTCAAGTCGACTGGGAGAGCTAGATTCTAGCGAAATTGCGAACGTCTCGATTGGGTCAATTGCGGCCATTCGCCCTTGCCCGTAACTCGAACACCCAAATGTCTGCTTTTTCCTCCAAAGCAGCCGTTAAGAAACCCCGATTTAGACCTAGTCCGAATGTCTGCTTTCGGCCATAAGCGGACATTCAGCCGATCCAGATTCTGGCTGTTTTCTACACTCGCAGCACCCCAGCAATCTTATCTTCTCGCGCCACTAAAATCGGCCAGCTGAGCGGCCGCTAACGCCAAAAGCCGCCGTTCACTCCGGTAACGCCGAACTCTTTCCAAGGATGAACGTCGCACCGCGTATGGGTAGTTACCGGCCGTGAAGTGCCCGCTTCAGCGAACGTTAGTATCCGAGCGCGGCCCCATCCTTGCGCGGATCGGAGCCGCCGAAGTAGATGCGTGGATCATCAGTTCGCCAGATCGCTTGGTAACCACCGGCCGCCCAGCCTTCACGGTACCCCGGGCCCCCGCCGCTGATCTGATGGCCCATTTCGGCGAGCTTGAGCTTCACATCGTTGCGGATGCCGCGCTCGAAGAACAGCGTGCCGCCTCCCGACCTTGGACCAGTAGAGGGATCTGAACTACCCACATGTTCCACACGCGGCTGATCACCACCCTGTTGCGGCGACATACCAAAGTCGAACATGTTCATAAGCACCTGGCAGTGGCCTTGGGGTTGAAACGCCCCACCCATGACGCCGAACGACAACAGCGGTCGGTCCGCCTCAGTCACGAAGGCCGGAATGAGAGTATGAAACGGGCGTTTGTGCGGTTCGAGACGGTTCGGGTGATCCGGATCGAGTGAGAAGCTTGCACCCCGGTTGTGCATGGCAAAACCCACACCATCCGGGCAGACCCCCGAGCCGAAATTCCAGTAGAGGCTCTGAATCAACGAGATCATGTTGCCTTCACTGTCCGCGGCCGCCATATAGATCGTCTCGGAGTCGAGCTCCGGATCACCAGGCCCAACGTCCCGACTCGCACGCAGCGGGTCAATCAACTTGACGCGCTCGGCTGCATAATCCTTAGAGATCAACCAATCCACCGGCACGTCGACAAAGTCCGGATCGGCGTAATAGCGCGCGCGATCCTCAAAGGCGAGCTTCTTAGCCTCCACCAATAGATGCAAGTGCTCTGCGGAGTTCGGCTCAAGCTCACCGAGATCGAAGTGCTCAAGCAGATTCAGCATCTGGAGCACCGTAATACCCTGACCGTTGGGTGGAATCTCCCAAACGTCGAAGCCACGGTAGCTAGTGCTAACAGGATCGACCCAGTTGGCAGCGTGGTCCGCCAGATCCCGCAAACTCATTTCTCCACCGAACTCGTCAGACTTGGCCACGATGCGTGCCGCGATCTCGCCTTCGTAAAACGCGGCCGGGCCGCCCTCGGCGATCAGGCGGTACGAGCGAGCGAGCTGTGGATTCTGGAATATTTCACCGAACTTCGGCACACGACCTTCGGGGCGATACACGCTAGCTAAGCTCTCATTGGGGTTGTCCGGGGATGTCGGCCAGTTGAAGGCTCCGGCGATTATCGGTGAGAGCGGAAATCCCGCTTCCGCGTACTCGATGGCAGGCTCCAGGCAACGCGCCAAACTCCGGCTGCCGAACCGATCATTGAGCATCCCCCAGCCGCTGACGCAACCAGGCACGGTCCAGGCGAGTGGACTCCGCCCCGGGATACTTTCGAGTCCGCGCTCGGCTGCCTTCGTGAGATTCCATTCGTAAGGCGCGCGGCCGCTGGCGTTGAGACCGTAGAGGCGCCGATCACGCTGCGACCAAACGATCGCGAATAGGTCTCCCCCAATGCCGCTGTTGTGGGGCTCGGTCAGGCCGAGCATGGCGTTGACGCAGATGGCCGCATCAACACAATTACCACCTGCCTTCAGGATATCAACGCCGGCCATCGCGGCCAGCGGTTGGCTCGCGCAGATGATACCGTTCTGGCACGCCACGGTAGAGCGGTTGCTGTTGCGGTTGGCCAGTTGTTCATGGTCGAGGAAGGGTCCCGTTCCCGTTGCCTGTGCGGTGCTTGGCGCCGCAATTATGACTGCGGGGACGGTGCCTGCTGCCTTCAGAAATTTTCGTCTATCCATCATGTCCCCCCCGTCATGAATGCAGGTCGTG
>JAPUJX010000045.1 GCA_027295975.1 Gammaproteobacteria bacterium | reverse complement strand
GCCTGTTTGAACAGGTCCCGCGCGTGGCGGAGATTGGTGGTCGCGACGGACAAACGGTCCGCCAATTCCACAAATCGCTTCAACGATGAACTATCGGCTCCTGGCCCGCATACCATCAGTAGACCCATTACCTGGCCGTTTTATTGAATCGCGAATTTGTTCGTCACCGACAGTCCGCTGATTTCGGCAGCCGTCGAATTCGACATCGACCATTGTCGATCGACGAACTGTTGAGTCCACGAAAGCTGGTTCTGGGTAGTCAAACTGCCGTTTTCATTGAGCGCGTACAGCACCACTCTTTCCGAGTGCCCATTCGCGGCAAGTAAAATCACGGCTTCGATCGCTTGCCCCGATGAGCTGCAGATCGTCAGGACACGCTCAACGATCTCTTCGATATTGGTTGACGAAAGGATGAGCCTGTCGACATCGGCAAGCAGTTGCATTGTTGAAAACGAATCGCTCAATGTCGACGACATACGGTTGAAGGCTTCACCCAACGATTCAAATTCATCGTCGGTATGAATCTCCACGTGATGCCCGTATTTTCCCTGCTCGATCATCATCGTGGCTTGTTGCAGCTTCGACAGCGGGTCGAACTTGCGACGGATCAGTATCGAACCGACATAGGCGATCACCACGCACACCAGAGCAATGGCAGGTGCCAGGATTTTTCCCATCAACGACGTCGCGGACAGAATATTTGACCTGGACCGGTCTGCGCTTACCGCCAACTGGAAGTTGGTCGTAAACGCACTACCTAGAAAAAGCGGCCAGGTAGACGTGATCGCGTCGCTGCCGGGCGCACCCAGGCCACAGGCAGCAGCAACGTCGTTGATGAGCACGCAGATGCGGTTGTCGTTTGGTACCTCATCGACGTCAACCCACCACTGCGCTGGAGCCAACTCGACCCACACACTGGATGACGGGCCAGACACGCCCAAGTAGAAGTTGTCCTTTTCCTTGATCAACAGCGGGCGAGAAGAATTGGCTTGGATCTCCATGGCGGGCGGATCACTGATCCGTACCACCAGGGGGTTCTCCTCCAGCCAGACTTTTGTTTCTTCCTGTAGCGGTGTGGCAACCCGGACTTGTTCAGAAAGCGCTTTCATGCGCTGAATGAGAGACAACGCGTATGTTTTTGCGGTGGAGCGCTGCTCGGTCTTTGCCTGGGAAATCGTTTCCTTTTCGATCTGCCAAATCGCAACGTAACCGATCCCGGTCAGAGGGATGACGGTCAGCAGGATGAAGGCAGAAAAGATGCTCCTTTCTACGCGATTACCAAACAGCCGCAGCTTCATTTAGTAGTTTTCGGCAATACCGGTGAAACTGCCGTTGCCCGCGCGGACGATATCGTCGCGGCTTTTCTTTGCGGTAAGCGCCAACACGCTCTGGCCGTCCGGGCCAAAGCTGTACAGATCGTAGTCTGTGTTGATCGGGGTCAGATTCTTGTCTTTTCGAACCTTACCCTTGGTTGCGGCCGGATTGCCTTCAATTCGCAAGTACAGATATTCGTTGCCCCAGGGATCCGTTGTGGTATCTGGATTTACCTGCGCAAGCGTATCGGGTAGCCCAAGGTTGGCGGCCCAGAAGTAAGCGATCGACATCTGCAGATTGCCGAGATCGGCAACCGCTTGGGACTGTTCAGCCTTTTCCGTGAACGACTCATAGATAGGGATGGCAATCCCGAACAACAGACCCATCACCGCCAGAGCGATGATCAGTTCTATCAGTGTGAATCCTTTCGCCATCTTGACCCTGCCCTGGGGTTCGTCTTCGTCAGGAGACGTCGGTTGCGCCACCGTCTTTTTCTTTGAGACGGTTTGAGAGTGTTTGGAGATGTTCGTGGATCGGGACCAACTCATCGTTACGCCGGAGCGGCCTCACCGGCCCGTAGTTTCCTTTGATCAACTCCTCGATCGCCGCCACGATGGCTACCATCGGACCGTAGACCCGGTGGCTCAGGACCAGTATCAAGATCGAGGCGTAACTGATGTAGCCGGCAAACCCGACCATGAAGAGGGTGGCTATGTCGGTATATAGCTGACCGATCTGGACTTGTGTTGCAACATCCATGATCCGGGCTTGCGCCATTAAGGCATCCACCTGCGCGAGCTTGGCGTGAGCCAACCCAGCCGTCATCGCAAAACAGCCCAAACCACCGCCAATCTGGTACCCGGCGTACTTTGTCTGGTAGTTCGGCTTAACGAAAAAGTTTCGGAGCCGACGACGATTTTCAGCGGTTGGTACTCGTTTCAACGAGTTATCCAATACGCCTTGATCTAGATTCTTCAAGAAACTGACGCTCTTGGCGCAACGATCTAACGAAGTTAGCAAAATGCCCCGCGCCAAAATGTGCTCAACGTCAAGAAAATTGGACTGAAATCGACGTTGACCGCGAGTAAGGCTGGCAGAGATGGCTCACAACGCTGAACGCCGCCCTCAAAAGCCACTATGTCGAATCCCGCTAAGACTGCAGGACGCAAACCCTGGCAGTCGATCGCGATCACCCACAAAGCCGCTTGATTCCCAGTAAACGAACAGACTATTCTCGCTAAGGAACGTGCTCTTTGGGGGCAATGGCATGCGACTGAGCGAAAGCGACGCCGGATTTCTCTACGGCGAAACCGCATCTGGTTCCTTGCAGACCGCAGCGATCTCGGTGCTGGAAGGCGAGGTGCCATATGAACGCATTTATGCGCACATCGAGGCTCGTCTGCATCTCGTGCCAAGCTTCCGGCGCCGCGCTATCTGGGTCCCGTTGAACCTGGCACATCCGAAGTGGGTGGACGATCCTGATTTCGACCTTACCAATCACATTGTGCACCATGCGCTGCCGCCTGGGACACCGTTCCTCGACGCGGTGGACGAAGCCGTGAAGCTCAATGAAGGCCTCATGGACCGCAGCCGCCCGCTGTGGAAGTACTTTGTCATCACGGGTGTGCCTGACCGAACGCTGCTTTTGCAGCAGGTCCACCACGCAATGATTGATGGTGCGTCGGCCGTGCACCTTTCGACCGTAATGTATGACTTTCAACCCGACGCGCCAGCGCCAGCGCCACCCGAAGAGGCTTGGAGTGCGGATCCGCTGCCAACGCCGCTGGAGCTCATATCCGAGGCCTTTCGAGAAAACGTCGAGTCTTTCGCACAGAACAATCCCCTGAGCGCTCTGAGGCAAACGGTCGAAAGCCGCGATCTGATCGGCAATGGGGTGCGAGCGATGTCGCGCTTCAGTACCCAGCCCGCGATCATGGCGCCGTGGAACGCAGGACTGCTCGGTCCAAAACGTAAGATGCGGTGGACGGTGCACGGTTTCGAGGAGTTGCGGGAGATCCGCCGCGCGATCGGAGGTACCGTGAACGATGTGGTGTTGACCGCTTTCAGCGAGGGCGCCGCGCGATACCTTGAGCATCACGGCGAGAACCCAAGCGATAAATATTTACGCATCATGTGTCCGGTAAACGTGCGCACCGAGGACGATGCCGGTGCACTTGGCAACCGGGTATCCGCCATGTTCCCCACGCTACCGGCCTGGCCAATGGGCGCAGTAGAGCGGCATGAGCTCGTGTGCAAAGAAACACAGCGCATCAAAGACGCTCATGAAGCTCAGGCCATGACCCTGATGCAGGAGAGCGGTGTCACGACACCACCCATCGCGTTCGCGCCATTGCAACTCATTGGCACGCCGTTCGACCCCACCGCGATGGCGGCGATCAACCCACCCCCGCTACTGCCACGATTTGGTCCGCGGCCACCACTTTTTGGCATTAACTTCGTCTGTACCAACGTTCCGGGGGTTCAGGTGCCTCAATACATTGCCGGACATGAAGTACTCGAGCAAACCGGAATCATGATGATGGGCGGCAATATGGGTTATGGCGT
>JAPUJX010000449.1 GCA_027295975.1 Gammaproteobacteria bacterium | reverse complement strand
TCCTTTAAAGTTGCCGAAACGGCAGCTTTAAGCAATTTCTGGCTCGACATGGTTATACGGAACGTCGTCATAGCCAAATCCCAGATAGTGATCCTGGTTGTGGTGTGCGTATGGGTCGATCGCATCCTCTAACTTCGGGCTGTTATTTGGGAAGTTGAGCGCGATGTCGGACGTTGTGAAATTCTCTTTTCGCGTTCCCGGAGGCAGCAGGTTGCCTGGTTTGGACAACCCGCCATCCCAAGGCCACTGTCTGGCGGTGATAATTTCCCACGGATTTGCATCCCCCGCCTGCTGGTAGGGATAGGTGCGGGTGTCATTCTGGTCGTCGCGGTCGAACATGTTCTGCCAAACAGCCCACAGTCGATCGACATTGCAGTGCAATAAGAAGAACAGAGGATCTTCCGGTGCGACTGGGACGTTGTTGATCCGACCGTTAAAGCTGACATGGGCAGCGCCGTGCGGCGTCCCTTCCATGCGGGCGAAACCTGTGCCTGGCGGCGGCGCGAGCCTCCCAAGTAAAGCGTCTTCCGGGTCAGGTATGCCGCCGCCCAACCGAAGGGTGGCTATTTGGTCAATAACCGGAAAACCTCCATTCGGTCCCGGTTGGAACAATCCATTTGCAGGTTCGTTTTGAGGATCAAACCGCGCCGTCCTCGGAATGCCTTGAACATCGTTGATCTGCCAACGCGAAAGCCAGTTATCCACGGCAAAGCGCGCAAGGGGCGTATTGAGTCCACCCGGATCGAACTCCCCGCCCGGTGCCGTAATGTCTCTGGGTATTTCATCCATGGCACCCATGAAGTCTTCGTGAAACAGTTTGGGCGCGGACTGGTCAAATCGCCAATACGGCAGTGTCACCGTGGGCCTAACCGCTTGCAGCTGTCTTTCTAGATCCAGCAGGTAAAGCCGGTGCCAGGGCACAAAGTGTGAATCACCATGCTGAGAGCCACTTGCACCCGCGACGTGCATTGCCACGAAGTCGGTGACGTAGATGCCACGGCCAGGGCCTGGGGTAGGGTCAGCATCCACCTGAATTCCGTTCAGTTTTGCGAGCGCGAACAAAAAGTCCTGGCGGGCCTGATCGCTTAATTCGTTTGCGTTGCGCCGCACTCGAATCATTATATCGACGGATTCTGCAACGGTCTCGGAGTCATGAGCCCAGCGGGCCTCGATAGTAACGTCCTTGCCGTCCGCGCTCGCACCGTTGTGCCGCTCGCCTGGCTGAAACTCGCCCGCGATGAAGACCGTCTGCTCCTCACCCGCTTGCAGTTCGACCGCGATTTCCGATTGCGGCGGATGGCCGGAATCTTCCAGAAAAACGACTTTGGCCACCGAGCTGGCGGCGTAACGGAAGTTCAGTAGAAGGGTTCCACTGGTTCCATCTGCCGAACTGGCGACAACCAATGGTACGGGGGTCCAGGCGATGTAGCCGCTGTTCGGAGAATCAGAGCCGTATGGTCGTAACGAAACTGACATTTTGAACCACTCCCATGAAGTCGTATTGCGGCGCCTGAGCGCTCATCCTAGTTGACACATGCACGACATACGAAAAACTGGTGCTTGGCTGGCGGATTACACTGCTGATGCCAACATCTTCATTCCCCGCATCGGGAAGCTCCGTAGTGTCCACATCAACGACAATTCAATAGTTTGAGATTTTCGTGGCGATTAACTCGGGCCGCTGACAGAGGCGGAGCCCACGAGATATTTCGCCTCGTAGGAGATCGCCTGACCACTCACCGGGTCCGGTCCGCCAAAGCTTGTGTATTCGGTAGAAATTATAGCCTGCGACGTCACATATGATCCGCCTACGTCGCCGGGAAAATTGACTGGCGGGATCAGAACGGTCAGTCGCTTCGTGTGCTTGTCGGGGACAATATCTGTGACGATGGTCGCCAATATCCCGTAATCTGACTTGTGAATATCGAGCTCGGCCCCAGTGTAGGCCTTGCCACCGTAAACAACTTGGGCATTTCCAGAGATATCCGGATCGATGAATGCAAAGTCCTTATCCAGACCCGTATCAAAGGAGTAGTGAGTTGCTTTCGCCATGACGTTTCTCCGTAGATTGACTGCTTCGTCGAAGCAATTCGTCTCGTGGCTTAGGCGCGAACCGCAATCCAAGAAGCGACGAAACCAGCGGTTGCCTGGCCGTTTGAGTGCGGTTCGGTCCGGACAATCGTGCCGACGATTGCGTCCACCTGATCGACACCATTCCGCCAGTCAGGAACGACATAACCCAGGTAGTCGTAGACCCAGACCTCTCCACCGATTTCGCCGCGGCCCTGCCAGCGGAGGCGCGTTGGATCGCCGTCGGCGACATCACCGTTAAGTTCGAGCGACCAACTCGTCCCGCTAAGGCTGCCTCCGATTTCTCCGGGCTCGGGCTGGGTCAGGACAAGTGTCCCCATGCCGAACAATAACCGATTGGGTTCGACATCCTGATCCGGATTGTTGAGATAGCTGCGATACGTCCATGTGCCTTCAAATGCTGGCATTTCAACACCCTAGAATGCAGGCACTCTGACCTTCAAATCCGTGCTGCACTCGTTTTGTCGCTAGTTCCAGTTCATTCTGCACTGTGGTGCCTCAGCAGGTAGCTCGCCCATCACCGGAGGCCTCGGGAAATACTCAGTGGTTGATTGCACTGCCTTTGCCGTGTCTTCTCCAAACAGCAGGCGGATTAGCTCCAACGACTCATCAAGACCGGACGAGACGCCACCACCGGTGAGACGGTTCTCGGATACGAGAAAGCGCTTACGTCCGGTGTCGACGTCGACCTCAGGGAACCGCTGCAGGCACTTGACA
>JAPUJX010000448.1 GCA_027295975.1 Gammaproteobacteria bacterium | reverse complement strand
AGTCGTGCCCTTAAGCGAAGCCGAATGGAGCGAATTGACCCGCTTGGGGCAAGTTCGCGAAATGAGGGTACCCTGGAAGGGCAGAGCGCGGCGCGACTATGAGTACCGCCGACCTCACCGCGGTGTTGACAGCTTAATCTTCTTGAGCGCGATTTTGGTTTACAGATGAGTCAAGTTTTTGCCCGGCACTTAAATTGCGAACCTACATCGCTCGTCGGTCTCCAATGTCCTGTTTCGCAAATAAGTTTAATGAGATGCGCAGGATGTTTTGTTCCTGGCAAGGAGCGACGACGAGTACGTGGTCGCCCAATCCGAAGGACTGGGGCTCCCACGCGAGGAGGAGTAACGCCGCCAGGGGCAAAAAAGACCAGCAGATCGTTAAACTTATTTGTGAAACAGGACACTAGCCTAGAGGCTGCCTGCGTCTCCCATCACGTTGACAACCACCTCTCGATCACCCCGGTGATGTCGGTGTTCCCAAAGGAATATACCCTGCCAGGTGCCGAGCACCGGAACCCCACCCGTTAACGGAATCGACAAACTGCTTGCGGTCAAGGCGGACTTTATGTGCGCGGGCATATCGTCCGGACCTTCCACCGTGTGGGTGTAAAGCGAGTCACCCTCGGGTACCAGACGATTGAGCCAGGACTCCAGATCCAGTTTCGCACTCGGGTCGGCATTTTCCTGCACCAGCAGGCTGGCGGACGTATGCCGAATGAACAATGTGACCAATCCCTCACTTACACCAGAACTTCGCACAAGATCGAGCACTTTGTGCGTAATGTCATGGAGCCCTTGCCTGCCTACGGATACGGTGAGCGTGTAGTTCATGGACGAACCCGCCAGGGGTGTTGTCAGAGCATAACGAGCAAGCCATCGGCGGGACAACAGCTAAATGATACATAAACGAGCGCTCTACCTGATGGCGCTATTTGCACCCCTGGCCTGTCTCATCGCCGGGCTCCAGCTGGGTCGGTCGGACCCCGGTGGAATATTGCCGGTCACCCTTTTTCTGCTTGCCCTGCTTGTGGCCAACGTCACGAACAAACCCGGTTTTACCTTGCTCACCGCGGCCCTCGCCACCATGTGCCTGGTCGCTCCCGAGCACCCGCAACTCGGTATGGCGGTAAATACCTCCATCAGCCCGGTCCTGGCGCTGTCGATTACCGGCATCTGGCTGGCAACCGCACTGTTGTTGTGGAATCCGAATCGGGGTCAGGTAACCATCGATCAACTGGTTGCCGCATTTGCCCATGTTTCCGCTGGACTATTGATCCTGGACCTCGAAGGCCGCGTTGTGGTGGCCAACACCGCTGCCGTGTCAATTATGGGGGATCGGTTGAGCGGCAGATACTTCAAGGACCTGGTTGGATCCGAGGTCTGGGCGACAATCCGGTCCCACCGGGCCGTCCTCTTCAAAGGCGAATCGCTGACACTGAAAAGTTCGCTGACCCGTCCCGATGGAAGTACCTCGCTGGTGTCCGGCTCTGCCCGCCTGGTCATGTGCGACACCGGCAAGCCGCGTTATATCTGCGTCCAGATTTTCGATGAATCCGAGACCCGGGATACCGAACGTGCCTTGGCCGAAGCGGACTCCGCCTTGAAGCGAAGCGAAGAGAAATTCGCCCGCGTCTTCTCGGAAAGCCCGGATGGCATCGTCATTCTCAGTCAGGAAGACGGCACAATTGTCGATATCAACAAAATCTACGTCGAATCATCAGGTTACCTGCGAGAAGACCTGATTGGCAAAACCGTTTACGAACTCGATATCTTTGCCGACAAAAACGCGTTTAATGAAGCGGCCATAACCCTCGCAAACGAAGGCCATGTCTCGAACCAGGAAATGACCCTGAAAACAAAAACGGGGGAACAGGTGCCCGTGCTGGTGTCCGCAACCCTGATCGACTTCGACACCCAACCCTGCATTCTGTGCATTACCAAAGATATCCGAGAGTTGCGTAACGCAGAAGAGCAGCTCCTGGAAAGCGAAGAACGTTTCCGGGGGACGTTTGAGAACGCACCGATCGGCATAATACTCGTGAACCTGGATGGACAAATTTTTCGAGCAAACCACTTTGCCGCGGAGCTTTTTGGATACGAGAACAATTCGATGCATGAGCTGCACATCTCGCAACTCGTGCCGCCGGATGAACGGAGCAATCTCAAAGAAGGGTTGGCCAGCCTTATCTCAGGCAACGAAACCATATCCCGTGTGGAACGTAGAATGTTGCGGCACGACGGCCTCGAGATCTGGGCCAACTTTCACATCGTTGTGCAACGCTCCGCCGACGGAGAAGCGATGTACTGCATCATCCAGATTGCCGACATTACCGAGATGAAGACGAGCCAGCGACGAATGGAACACATGGCTTTCTTCGATACGCTTACAAATCTCGCCAACCGGCGGTTGTTCAACGACCGCCTTTCCCAGGCGATCGATCACAGCACGAGAACAAACCAGAACGCAGCGCTGCTATATCTCGATCTCGATCAGTTCAAACGCGTGAATGACACGTTGGGGCACGAGGTGGGCGACACCCTGCTCGAGAAAGTAGCAGATCGACTGACGAAATGCGTTCGCAGCGAAGACACCGTTGGCCGCCCGGGAGGAGACGAGTTCACCATCTTGTTGTACAACGTAAACTCACCGACAGACGCCAATATCGTGGCAGAGAACATTCTCGATGAACTACGGCGACCCATAACCATTTCCGGTCACCAACTCGTGGTGACGACCAGCATCGGCATCGTAACTATTCCAGATGACGGTACCGATCCAAATCTGCTGATGAGGAACGCAGATCTGGCAATGTACAAAGCGAAGGAATGCGGACGCAACACCTACCAGTTCTACAACGAGGAGATGAACACCAACGCCGCCAATCGTTTACGCACGGAGTACGAACTGCCAGACGCAATTGATCATCAACAGTTCGAACTCTATTTCCAGCCGAAAGTGCGTCTGAACGATCAAAAAGTGGTTGGGGTGGAAGCTATGATTCGCTGGCAACATCCGCAACGCGGATTGTTAGCACCGGAAGGGTTCGTTGAAATTGCGGAAGAGATGGGCGCCATGGTGGAAATCGGCAACTGGATGATCCACGAATCCTGCAAGGCGGGATGCGAGCTTGCCGAGGCAAGCGGCTCACCCATCACCATAGGCATCAACATCTCGCCTCGCCAATTCGTCGACCCTGATCTTGCGGAAACAATTCGGCACAGTTTGCGCGAAACGAAGTTGCCTGCGGACTCCGTAGAACTCGAAATCAATGAATCCGCCCTCATGCACGACCTGGAAGCCGCGTCGGAAACCATAAAACAGCTAAGCGAACTCGGCGTACGAATCGCAATTGATGATTTTGGCACCGGCTACTCGGGTCTGATCTATCTGAAGAACTTTCCCATCGACACCATGAAGGTTCACCGCAGTTTCGTCACCGACATCCCCGAAAGCAAAGAGGATATGGCGATCACCCGAGCGGTCATCGAGATGGCGCATGGTCTCGGCATGTCCGTGGTCGCAGAAGGAGTGGAAACATCCGGGCAGCAGGAATTCCTGACACAGCACGGGTGCGAGTACGCCCAGGGCCGCCTCTTCGGCGAACCGCTACCGTTGAACGAAATTATCAGGATGTTTGCGGCAAATGCACGAGTCACCGCAAAGCTGTCGATCAGCGGGAACTAGCCCTATCCCGGTTACATTCGTTATCACCGAGAACGGCTCACGAACGAGAGCAACACTGGAAGTACAAAAATCGTCAGGATGAGCAATAACGTTACCGCAACCGTCAGAAGAATGCCGATGGAAGCCGTTCCGTGATGGGGTGAGAGGGATAAAGCGGCGAACGTCCCGATGGTAGTCAAAGTGGATAACATTACCGCGCGAGGCGTACTCGAGTGCATCAGATGCTCCACGTCTCCCTCTCCGCGATAACGATCTACCACGTGAATACCGTTGTCCACGCCGAGACCAAATATCAGGGGCAGCACCAGAATGTTCGCCATGTTCAACGGCCAATCCAGGAGTACTCCTGCCCCCAGAGTAAACAGGGTAGCCAACGCGAGTGGTATCAGGATGAGCAAGCCGTCCCGTAAATTACGAAATGCCAGCGCGAGAACGACGACTATCCCGGCGATCGCAAAAAGCAGCGCTTGCCGAAACGCGTCTACCACAATGTTGCCCACACCCCACTCGATTACCGGCCGGCCGGTGGCGTAGGGAATTTCTTCACGCACACTCTCGATGAACCGGCTCAAAGCTTCCACTTTAGCGGTGTTCTCCCTGGGAATGACCGTTGACAGGTAATCTCCCGAACTACTCAGCAACCGGGTTCGCAAGCGTTCCGGCAAATCCTCGAACTCCACCGGCCCAGCGTTGACCGCCTCTCGCAGCCACACGAGTTCTTTTAGCAGATTTCCGATTACCCCCTGCTGCCAGATCTGCAACTTTTGAGCTGGGAGCTCGAGGAGTCTGCCAACCGCAACATCGAGTCGGCGAAGCTCGATCGCTAAAAGCTGATCGGTAGACGCCCGGGTTTCGCCAACTACCTCGCGCAGTCGCATGGCGCTCGACTGCAACTCCCCGGGTGATGGCCCTTCGAGCACTCGTGCCGGTTCCAGAGCGCTCCACAGAAGTTCCTGCAAATCCTCCAGCACAAAAAGTTTCGCTTCCTGATCCCTCGGGATGTAGTCCTCAAACGTCCTTACGGATTCCACCGTCGCCAGTGCGCTCAGCCTCGTTCCATCCAGCGGCCCCCTGCTCAACACGGTTAACGCATAACTGGTGGTGATGTTCTCTTTCTGCAACAGCCGCAATGTCTGCATCGATTCGGCGTTCGGATCCCGCAACGCCAACACGCTGTAGTCGAAGTGCGATTGACTGGCGATGATTCCCGCCGCAACCCCCAACACCGCCAGCACGGCGAAGACCCCTGCGCGCCGATCCACCAACCAGCCTACCAATCGATCGCCGCTGGGCAGATTCATGACATGGGGCCGAATAGGTCCTGTTACGACGTAAAACGCCGGTAACAATGTGAACGTCAGAAATGCCGCAATGACCATGCCACCGGCGGAAATCACCCCGAGATCTGCCAGCCCCTGATAATTCGTCGGCCAGAAACCGAGAAAGCCGAGCGCGGTGGTAACGGTGCAGATGGCGATCGCTCGACCGACACTTTCCGTGGTCGTGCGTAACGCCTGAATCGCCGATCCAGGACCGGCGCCGGCGGTATCCGGGCGGGCGGCGGCCTCCTGGTAACGCAGGGAATAGTGAATGGCAAAATCAACACCCAGGCCAAAAAACATGACGAGGAAAACGATAGACAAGGTGTTGTACTCGCCGACGGACAACATCGCATAAGCCGAGGTCCACACGACGCCGACGCCCAACAGCAAAAACGTGGCGACGATAATTTTCAGGGATCGTACGCCGAGCACCAGTACCGCGATGAGCAGTACCACGGCCAGCCAACCCGCGTTTATTACGCCGGATATGGCCGCTTCGATCTCTTCGTGGGACAACGCGATCTCGCCGGTAATTCGAACCCGTACATCCCCCGACAGATCAAGCGCGGCTATCAGCGATCTCAACTCAGACATAATTCTGGCATTTGGCAACACTTCATCAAAGTCGGTCGTCGTACCTTTCAGGAACACCAGCCGATGGAGTGTTTCGCCCGAACTGAAAAACTCGTCGGTCCACCGCACCTCGGGGTCACTGCCGGCAACGACGGCTTCGGCCGAAGTAGCCAACAGATGTACTATCGCGCCCAGACCGGCACCCGGGCGGTTGGCCACGCCATCGGCGACAAGATTCAGAATTCCCCGGAGGCTCGGGTCCTCGGCGACCGCCGTCAATATCGGCTGGGCTTCGGAGAGCCTGTCCGCCATGTCGTCCAACTCGTCTTCGGCGAGATACAGGAGCGCATGTTTCCTGAAAAACGGATCGTTTTGCGGCGCATATACCGCCGTATAAATGTCCGGGCGGGCGAGCAATCGAGCCTCTATTTCTCCCGTTGTCTCTTCGACGCCTTGATAGGAAGTACCCGAAACCACGATAACGGCGGTATCAATCAGATCCGGGAAACGTTCCCGGAAGGTATCGAAATCGTCTCGCCAGGTTCCGGCCTGGCTGATGAGGTCGTCCAGATTGGAGTTGATCTGGAACCGATCATAAGCAACCCAGCCGAGCCCCGCGGTCGCCGCCGTCAGCAGCACAAGGGTCAACCGGGGTTGGTTCGCCACTCGGTCTACCCAATTTACGAGTACAGACGTAAACCAACGTTCGAACATTTGTTATTCTTGTTCGTCGAAAAAGTCGTCAAACGGGGGATCCCCATCGAATATGACGAATTTTCTACGCTGATAATACGCTTCGCGGGTGAACGCATACGGATCCAACGAAGATGCATCGCGCATATCCGTAGCCGCCAACAGACCGGCTCTTGCGCTGAGCAGATCCAGCCCACCAACCCACCAGCCATACCCACTACCCAACACGAGGCGCGGCAAAACCGTGTTGATCAGCTTGCCTGGTAAATCTCGCAGCGTAGCCGGGCCGAGAAGCGGTACATAAACGTATTGGTTGTGTGTCACGCCCCAGACGGCCAGGGTCTGGCCCAGGTCTTCTTCTCGATGTACCAATCCACTGTAACCGGCAACGTCGAAAAAGCCACCAACGCCGACCGTGCTATTCAACAACAATCGAGCCGTATCGATAACACCAGACTTGACCTTCCCCTGGAGGAACCCGTTGACCGCGCTGTCGATTCCGCGCAAATTCGCGAAAAGATTTCCAACACCTTCCCTAAACCAGCCAGGCGCGACCCTCCGGTATCCACGCGCGACGGGAACGATAGTCTTCCTGTCTATCCAATCCGTAACCGAATAGCTGGTTCGGTTCCCATCCTCATGGGGATCCAGTACCTCATAGTCAAGCTCGTCGAGGTTAACGCAACCTGCAAGCGCGAATACGACCAGTGGCGGCCAGATCTTATTCATTCGACGGGTTCAGCTCTTCGATGTTCTTCGAGATGTGCGCGATTAATGCGTCATATCCTTCCAGTTTGATAATACTGTTGTAATCTGCCCGTCGCAGAGATAGATCACTGACCCCTTCGGCAACGATGTTGTAGACATGACCTTCGCGTAAATAATAATCAAGCCGCACCTGTTCGCCGTCGGATAATAAAAGTTCCGTTTTCACGACCCAGCCGCGAGGCGTCCGTTCGGTGCTGATGGAGCGAAAAGTCTGCCCGCTGTATTGGTCGAATCGTGATGCGTAAGTCGCAACAATCAGACTTTCCAGGAGTTCAATGAAGGTGCGTTTCGCGCGCTCGTCCAACGTCTTCCAACTGCGCCCAAGACTGATTCTGGAAATTGTTGCGACATCAAACAGGTCGTGCACAAGAGGACTCAAGGCAGCCCGGCGCACCTCGAATCCACCCGACATCCGCATGACGGTCAACAGTTGTTCGTGAAACTCTTCGATTTTCTGCCGTGGATGGGAAGTTGCCTGGGCTTGCAGTTCGCAGACATCGAACAGCCCAAGAGAGCCGAACAACCCCCACAACAAAAAAGTTCCAGCGGTTCTTTCCATAAATCAAGCAACGTTATCGGATCAACGCCAGACTGAACCAGGGAACATAGGTGATCAGCAACAACGCAAACAACAGCACCACCATGAACGGCCAGCATGCGGCGTAGAGTTCCATTAACGGCTTCTTGAATCGATAACTGGCAATGAACAGATTCATCCCAATCGGCGGCGTAAAGTAGCCAATTTGCATATTTGCCAGGAAAATGATGCCAAGATGAACCGGGTCTATGCCGAATCGCAGCGCCATGGGAACGATCAAGGGAATCATAATGACAAGGGCTGAAA
>JAPUJX010000447.1 GCA_027295975.1 Gammaproteobacteria bacterium | reverse complement strand
TTGTGCCAATGTCCTTTCGGTTTCGCGGTAAGCTTCGCCGCCTTTTGGATATCTATCACTGTTTCCTGGAGCATCCCGGGGTGGGCCTGCACCCCACGCAGATATCGAGATACACAGGGATGGGTTTCGCCGAGGTCAACTCGCGGCTGAACGCGACTCCGGAGCTATTCGTCAAGCTGCCCAAACGGCCGGACGGCATCACCCGGTACCGACTCACCACCACAATCACGGTGAAATCCCCCGAAGAGGTAGAGCGGTTTCTGGCACTCGCGGCACGCAGGGAAAGTTTCATCCTCTACGCCATGGGGACGATGCTTTTGTGCATCCTGCTGATTGTCGTGATTCTCATCGGCCCGGCACTCGACAGGTGAGATCAACGTGCCTGCTTTTGCTCGCTCACGAAACAGCCAACAGGACAAATTAATGCCGGAGTCACTAACGAGCGAACATCTCCAACTGCGCTCTAGCGCCGCAACATTCGCCACAGACGTGCTCCTGCCACGCCGTGACGGCGGCGAGCAAGCCGTCAGAGAGATAGTCGAGCTTGCAAAAGCCGCGGCATTTTTTACCATGACCCAACCAAAGGCATTCGGCGGCAGCGAAGCAACAACCCTCGAACTCAGCATCGTCCGCGACGAAATCGCCGCACACAACCCCCCTTTTCTTCATGCGGTTTTTGGCCCGGGACCGGGTGTGCTTGGCGGTGTTCAGGAACCGCTGAGGACCACACACCTGACGCCACTCATCGCGGGGGAAAAAAAATCCGCTTTCGGCTTCACCGAGCCGGATGAAGCACCTCGTGCGACCTGGGGAGTGCTCGCCGGAGACGAGCTGATCGTCAACGGTCAGAAGTCTTACGTGACCGGCGGTGCACAGGCCGATTTCATCAACACCCTGGTGCAGATCGAAGACCACGGACCCGCGTTGGTTGTCATCGATACCAATACACCCGGGGTCGAACGGGTCAGGGATTTTTCCTCTCTGGACGGCAGTACCCACGCTGCTTTCGAGTTTCGCGACGTGCACCTGTCGAAAACCCACATTATTGGACAGCCCGGAGAAGGGCTGCCAAGGGCCATGAAACAAATCGGCGATACCCGCCTCGCCATCGCCGCCCAGTGTGTCGGCTGGATGCGCTGGCTACTCGACTACCTGACCGATCACCTGAATTCTCCCACTCGCGGCGGCCGGAAGCGGGGCGACAGGGAGGGCGTGCGGTTACGTTATGCGGAGCTGCGAATCCAGGCTTACGCCGCGCGCAGCATGTTGTATCGAACCGCACGCCTGGCGGATTCCGGGGAGAACATCGTCAACGAAGGGATTGCCTGTAAGGTGTTTGCCAGCGAAGCCGTCGGCCAAATTGTCGACACCGCAATCCAGTTGGTCGGCGGTGTTGCACTCGTCGACGGTCACCCTCTGGAAATGTTGTATCGTCAGGTCCGGGCGTTGCGCCTCGCAGAGGGTGGCAGTGACGTATTGCGCCTGAACCTGGCTAAAGGTCAATTAGAACTACAGAAAGGAAGAATATGATGCGCCTGATTTTGGTTGTCCTGATATTGCAGATTTTTCTGCTCGGTGGTTGCACCTGGGTCAAGTTGACGGAAGGCGGGGCTACCGTGAGGCAGGCTACCGAAGCAGATATTGCGAACTGTCAGAAAGTAGGCGTCGTCTCGGCACATACCAAGGATCAAGTTGTCGTCAACCGCAGCGATAACAAGGTTCGTGAAGAGCTATTGGTATTGGCCCGCAACGAAGCAGCCCGCCTCGACGGCGATACCATCGTCGCCATGGCCCCGCCGCGGGAAGGCCAACAGGACTTCACCGCTTATAAGTGTCGCTGATTTCAACCGGGTAGACGCGGCGTTCTCGAATTCAAGGCGATTCCGGGTTATCGCCTTTGAGACCGTACCGCTCGCGGTTTTCGTCTTTTTTTGCCGGGGTTTTTTTCAACAAAACGTACACCGCGCCCGTGCCGCCGTGGCGGTTTTGCGCACTGTGAAAGGCAATGACCTCCGGAATCTGTTCCAACCAAAAGTTGACCCGGCTTTTGATCCGCGCGGGGGTAGCGCTCATCTCACCGCGACCGTGAGCAATCAGCAACGTCCGCCATCCCTTGGCAAGTGCGAGGTTGAGAAACCTGAACATTTCATTGCGGGCTTCTTTTACGGTGCAGCCGTGAAGGTCCAACGATCCTTCGATAGGGTATCGGCCGGACTTGAGCTTGCGAAAAACTTCGTGCTGCACACCATCCTTCTTCCACTCCAGGATATCCCTGGGCTGACACTGCCGCACTTCGCCAACGGTCAGATAATTTGGATCCACCGCTGCTGGCTTGTGGATGCCAAGTGCCGCTTCCCGTCGCTCGATCTGACTGATGGTCGCCTCCTGCACCGTTTTTTCATGACGAACACGACTCTGCTGCAAAGGGGAAACATCGCTCATTGCATCCTTGAAGGAATCGTCTTCGGTCATGGCGTCAGCGGCTCCAGATGCACGCTCGGGTACTGAGCAGAACGTGTTCCAGGAATGGGGTGGTTCGCACCAGTGTGATAGGTGAAAACACTCGACAGCTTGATATCGTCGCTTCGGTTCTTACCCGCTGCATGGAAAAGGCGGCAGTGGAAGAACAACACGTCAGCAACTCGGAGTTCGACAGAAACCGCCTGATTGATGAGCAATCGGTTTTCTTCGAGTTCCGGACGCAAAAACAGATCACGATCCAACCGGCCCCGCTCGATGTCCAGGATATGTGTTCCCGGAATTACCTTGAGCGCGCCATTTCCCCTATTTTCATCTCCCAGGGCCAGCCACACCGAAACTAGCTCTGGTACGTCGAAAGACCAGTAGCGGATGTCCTGATGCCACAAAGTGGCGCTCGAATGACCCGGGTGTTTGGTCATCACGCAGTTGTGGTGACATTGGGACATGCATACGTCTTGAGTATCCATCAAAACCGACAGGTGAGACCTGATCCGTGGCCCGGCGGCCCAGCGCCGAAATGAAACATGCCTGGCGTATGCGTGTAACAACCTGCGCGGAGTATTACCGCCAAAGCCATCCCGGGAGGTGGGCGCTCCGGGGTAACCTACATCTGCTTCAAACTCTGCCGGGCCGACCAGGGGATCCAAACTGGCAACAATCTGCTCGCGCATCAGGTTGCACAGAGCGGGTTCGCACAACCCCCGCACCACCACGTATCCGTCCCGCTGAAACTTGCGTCTGACAAGATCGCTGACGGCGTCATCAGGAATGTTTTCTCGCGAATCACTCATAGTTACCGATTTCGGTCGACCTGCTTCGGCCCTTCATCATATCCTGATTCCTATTGGATTATTTCGCCAAGGGGATGCCGAATGCGGGCGGTGCTGATGGAAAGAGGCCGGATCTGGGTGGAACAGGTTGAAGATCCGATACCTGGACCCGGCGAAGTGCTGGTTAAATCGTTGGCGTGCGGCATCTGTGGTTCCGATCTTCATGCTGCTATGCACACAGAAGATTTTGTCGCAACCAGCCGTGAAGCCGGGGGGGCGTTTAAGCTCTTGACCTTTGATCCGGTGGTTCTGGGCCACGAGTTCGTCGCTGAGGTCGTCGACTACGGTCCGAATTCGCAGCGCACTCTCGGCACGGGAAGCCTGGTCTGCTCGGTGCCCGTATTACTGCGTGAAACCA
>JAPUJX010000446.1 GCA_027295975.1 Gammaproteobacteria bacterium | reverse complement strand
GTGTCGGGCACTACTTCAAGCGGTTGACCATGATCAATACGTTGTTTGGCAACGTGGATTTCCATCTGAAACGATTCGGTGGGCTTTGAGGTGGCTCGCTGGGACAAAGAGCCGACTGC
This sequence comes from Gammaproteobacteria bacterium, assembly GCA_027295975.1. Taxonomy (GTDB): domain Bacteria; phylum Pseudomonadota; class Gammaproteobacteria; order Pseudomonadales; family Azotimanducaceae; genus SMWK01. The sequence goes on along the minus strand of JAPUJX010000446.1, from coordinate 2,392 downwards.
CAGCATCCCGATCTGGTTTTTCGAGGCGGTGGAAACCGCTTATGAATCGCACACGGTCTCGGTGGAAGAATGCGACGTCGCCTACCAGCATTGGGGTGATGCGGGTAAGCCCGGTTTGTTGTTCATCCACGGCATGAACGCCCACTCCCACTGGTGGGATTTCATCGCGCCGCAGTTTCTCGACGACTACCAGGTGGTGGCGATGAACCTCACCGGGATGGGCGATTCCGACTACCGTTACGAATATGACGGCACCACCTATGCCGAGGAGATTGTTGCCGTTTGCGACCACGCGGGTTTTGACGACAACGTGGTTGTCGTTGCCCACAGCTTTGGCGGCGGCATGGCCGTGAAGGCCGCGAACCTGCATCCCGAACGGTTTGGCGCCCTCATCCTGGTGGATTCCGGTCTTCGCCATCCGGACGACCCCCTGCCGGACCGACCCACCATGGGCGGTCGTGCGAAAATGTACCCCGACAGAGAAACCGCCCTCGGTCGTTTCCGCCTCTATCCACCACAAACCTGTGACAACACCTACATCCTCGAATACATTGCCAGACAATCGTTGATGCCGGTTGATGGCGGTGGTTGGGCCTGGAAGTTCGATGAAGATTTGCCAGCCACCCTGAAAGATGCGGAACGTACCCCGGAAGACTTTCGCAACCTGACCCTCAAGCTTGGTGTCATCTTCGGCGCCGATAGCGAGCTTTTCGGCGGACGTTCCCTGGAATACATGCGGGAGCTCATTCCCCAGGATTTCCCGGCGGTTGTGCTCGAAAACGCCAAACACCACCTGTTTCTCGACCAACCGCTTGCGTTTATTGAAGAACTAAAGGGTATGTTGGGCGATCTTCGCAGCTAGACCGTCTTTCCGAACGGGGGCGCGGTACTCGTGGTTGGGAGGGGTGACGGCGCGGAGCCTTCCTGAAAGGTGATCAACCGTCAATCCGAGCAAGCTCGGTACTGACCCGTTCCCTTTCGTCCAGGAGCCAGTTGAACTGCTCGTCACAGGCCGTGATCGGCTGTGGGTAGTTGCGTATGCGTTCCTGGATGTCACCCAGTTCGGTCTGAAGCTGGCGCTCGAGCTTTACCGGCGAGGGTGGTGGGTACGGCGCGGAAAAATTGAATGCATGTTCGCTCGGTCCGTGCTCGCGGAGGCGGTCGAGTTTTCCCTGAGCCTCATCGACGGTGGGTATCTGTCCGGCCGGTATCCACCAGAGCACCAGGTACGGAAGGTCTGCCGGGTCAAACCATTCGCCGCGGCGTCCCATGATCTCCAGATGCTCCCTGGAAGATACGAACGCTTTCAGATGGTCGATTGACTCCCATACGGACATGTTCACGAGGAGCAGATCGCCGTCGTGGATCTGGACAGCGGTAACATCACCTTCTTCCGTTTGCAGCCGCCAGACGAAACCGGTGCTTGCTTCGGCGGATGCGTTCACTCGATCGAGGGCGTTGACGAAGTCGGCGACGCGTGGGTCTTCCAGTGAAAACTTCATTTTCGCGATATTGAGTTGGGCCAGGTTGAACATTTGCTGATTCATTGAAGAACCGAACCTCCGCTCAGGCGCCCTCGCCAAGATCGCCATGAGGACTCGCAAAAACGAGCTTGTAGCCGTCTGGATCCAGGAACAGGCATTCGCGATGTCCGGCCAGGGGATTAACATGTGGCTCTTCGAGGATCGGTGCGCCACTGGTGCGCAGGCGCACTATCGCGTCATCGAAACGATCGGTCAAAAAATAGAGCCAGATACCGTTCCCGACCGGAACGTCGTCATCGATCAGATCAGGATGTTCATGAGCGTCGCGGTGATGGAGTTGCAGCAGCAGCGTGTCATCACGCACGATCTGCTCGTATTCGTTGCCGCCGTGTCCGCTTTTTGCATCCAGCACCTGTTGATAAAAACGGCTGCTTGCCTGGACATCGCGCACGGTGATCATCGGTTGGATTTTCATGTTGATCTCGATTGAGTATCTGCCGTTGGGAGCCCGTATAAGGCCTGCACGTTTTCGCGGGTGATTTTCGCCCGGTCCTCGTCGGGCACGTCGGCAAATATCTCGTCGAGAACGTCCGTTGAGCAAGGCCACGTCGAATCGACATGGGGATAGTCCGAGCCCCACATGAGGTTGTCGATGCCGATCAGTTCTCTGGTGAGAATCGCCGGGCGGTCGTCCTCGATGGTCGCGTAAAACTGTCGTTTCCACACCTCGTGAGGCCGTTCGCCGGTAAATTCTTTCGATCTGAAACGATGGTCGCGTATTAATCCCTGGTCTACTCGGTCGAGCCACTGAGCGATCCAGCCTGCGTTGAATTCACTCACCACGAACTTGAGTCTCGGGTGGCGTTCGGCGACCCCTCGGCACATCAGTTCGACGAGGGTTCGTTGCA
>JAPUJX010000445.1 GCA_027295975.1 Gammaproteobacteria bacterium | reverse complement strand
CCACCCTCAACGCTGACCCACTTCCGGCTTGCGAGGTCCGCCAGGTAGCGTCCTGTCGTTAATGCCGAATCATCGGTTAGGGTAACAAGAATGTGCTTAGCGCAAAACACTCGAATCTGGCAGACGGTAGCAGTGAGGTCGGCGGTACTAAAAGTCGTGCCCACAAGCGAATCAGACTGGAGCGAATTGACCCACTTGGGGCAAGTTCGCGTAATGAGGGTACCCTGGAAGGGCTGAGCGCGGCGCGACTATGAGTACCGCCGGCCTCAATGCGGTTTTCACGGCTAGTCTTCTCGAGCGCGATTTTGGCTTGCAGATGAGTCAAGTTTTTGCTCGACACTTAAATTGCGAACCTACCTGCTCGTCGGTCCGAGGCGGAGCCTCGCTAATACTCCCTCGGCACCTCGGGGGCGATTGGCTCTCAGGCCTTTACCTGAGCCGAGTTGATGGCGTCGGCTATGAGCGCGACCGCTACACAAATATCGTCCAGGGTTTCATGTTCACCCCTGACTGCCATTTCCGCGATTATCTCGACTCTTGGTATCGCGACGTGCAGGAGGTCGGGTGAGGTGGAGAACTGGCCAGGATAAGGTTTTACAACCGGATTCATTAATACTGCCTTTTTTGCTCGTCATGACCGGAACCCCAACAGAATCAGGAGTCGTATCAGGATTCGTGCCAGCCTCCAGGATAGAAACTTAACTAATTGTTTTTAAACAAGTTAACTATGTGTTCGGCAGCGCAGTTGACATCCCCTCAGGTGACCCTCCGGAGAGAAAAGTGACGTTGAGGGCCGCGAACGGGCCGTGGATCGCAATCACTGGTCGATGATGCGGTTGAGCCGACCGATTCCAGCGGAAAACTCGTCTGCGGTGTCATAACGAATACCGCAAACGAGTCGCTCGACGCCGATTGCCTCGTATTGCGCCAACAGATCCCTCGATTGGGCCGTATCGTTCAACGGCAGGCCGCGCATTATGGTGACCAGACCGGTTGGCTTACCGGCGGCTTCGGTCAGTTTGTTGTACTGGTTCATGTCAGCCAGCAGACGTTCGGGGCTCAAGCCCATTGGAAGCCAGCCATCCCCGTACCGAGCCGCCCGTTCGAGCGCATGGGGTGCACTGCCGCCCACATATATGGGGGGTTTAGTGGGTTTTGGTTTGAAGAGGAACGCTTGACCGTTCACTTCTACTACATCTTCGGCATCTTCGGCGGAGCCACCATCTTCGGCGAAACACCGGTTGATCAACTCGAGAACCTCATCCGACATTCGCCCGCGCGCGTGGCGGTCGAGTCCCAGGGCGCGAAACTCGGCATCCATCCAACCAAGACCCACACCCAACAACACTCGCTCACCGGCAAGCTCCTGCAGAGTTGCTACCTGTTTGGCTGTCGGCAGCGCGCTCCGGTATGGAAGAATGAGCACCCCCGTACCTAATTTGATCCGTTTGGTTGCTCCCGCAATCCACGCGAGGGTGACCAACGGATCGAGATAACGTCCCCCACTACCCTCGGCGTCATCGGGAGCAATCGCGATGTGATCCGTTATCCACAGCGAATCGAGGCCAGCGTCTTCGGCCAGCGCCGCGCAACGGGCTAACGTTTGCGGCATCGATTGCGGCCCCATGTTTCTTACCGTCACGCCTACGAGCAATATTGAACTCCCATCAGGGGTAGCGTCTTGAAGTTACCCGGACCTGCTAATCCGCGGCGAGAATGCCACGTTTAGTCAAGTCGATCATCAGCCGCTCGACGGCCTCCTCGACACTTTCCTGATCCGTGTGTATCACCATTTCCGCTGCTTCCGGCGCCTCGTACGCGGAATCGATGCCGGTAAAGTTCCGAATCTCCCCTGCCCGCGCCCTCTTGTATAGACCTTTGGTATCGCGTGCTTCGCAAACTTCCAGGGGGGTGTCGACAAAAACCTCGAAGAATTCCCCTTCGCTCATGAAATCCCGAACCATTCGTCTTTCGCTGCGAAAGGGTGAAATGAAAGCCACAATTGTGATCAGACCGGCATCAACCATGAGTTTTGCCGTCTCACCGACTCGGCGGATATTTTCCACCCTGTCTGCCTCGGTAAACCCGAGGTCACGGTTCAAGCCGTGGCGAACGTTGTCACCATCAAGCACGTAAGTATGGCGGTTCATGTCGTGTAATCGGCTCTCGAGCAGATTCGCGATGGTCGATTTGCCCGACCCGGACAATCCCGTCAGCCACACCACGCAGGGTTTCTGGTGTTTGATGGCGGCACGGTGGTTTTTATCGACGGTGAGGGCCTGCCAGGTAACGTTTTCGGCACGTCGCAGGGAGAAATCGAACAGACCCACGCCGACCGTGGCATAGGTTTGCCGGTCGATGAGTATGAAGCTGCCGAGCTGGCGACTCTCCCGATAGGGGTCGAAGGCAATCCGTTCGCTCAGGCTGATGTTGCCTACCCCGACCTCGTTCAACTCCAGTCGTTTGGCGGCCTGTGTCTCGAGGGTGTTTACGTTTACCTTGTGCTTGAGATCGGTGATCACGCAGGGCACCGAGCGGGTGCCGGTTTTCAGGTAATACTGACGCCCCGGAAACAACGCCCGTTCACTCATCCACAGCAGATGTACGGCAAATTGATCCGAAAGCTGCGCCGGTTCATGGGCGCTGCAGATCACATCGCCTCGGCTGACGTCGAGTTCATCGGCCAAAACCAGGGTGACCGCCTGCCCGGGACCGGCGGAAGCTAAATCTCCATCGTAGGTCACCACCCGGGAAACAACGGAGGTGTGTTCGGATGGCAGAATTCGAACTTCGCCGCCTGGCTGGATCTGGCCGCTCGTTATGGTGCCGCTGTATCCCCGGAAGTCGAGGTCCGGACGGTTCACCCACTGCACCGGCATGCGGAACGCCTGGCCGCTCAGGTCGTTGTCAATCCGTACGGTTTCGAGAGCTTCGAGCAGGGTCGGACCCTGGTGCCAGGCCATGTGGACGCTCGCCTGGGTCACGTTGTCACCCTTCAATGCCGAGATTGGAATAGCGGTGATGTTGAGTTCTCCGAGTTCGGTGGCAAACTGGGAATAGCTCTCGACGATTGCGCGGAAAGTCGCTTCGTCGTACCCGACGAGGTCCATCTTGTTTACCGCAAGCAGCACATCTTTGATACCAAACAGCGACACGATATAACTATGCCGGCGAGTCTGAGTGAGTACCCCTTTGCGGGCGTCGATCAGAATAACGGCAAGCTCTGCAGTCGAGGCACCGGTTGCCATGTTGCGCGTGTATTGTTCGTGGCCTGGCGTATCGGCGACCACAAATCTGCGTTTGTCCGTGGCAAAGTAGCGATAGGCGACGTCGATGGTGATTCCCTGCTCCCGCTCCGCCGCAAGACCGTCGACCAGCAGAGCAAAATCAATGTCTTCGCCCTGGGTACCCAGTTTCTTGCTGTCTGCCTCCAGGGCCGCCAGTTGATCTTCGAAAATCAATTTCGAATCGTAGAGCAGGCGTCCAATCAATGTGCTCTTGCCGTCGTCCACGCTGCCGCAAGTGAGGAACCGCAGAGTCGTTTTGCCCCCCTGATCTTGCAGATAGGTCTCGATGTCCCGAGCCATCAGAAGTAGCCTTCCTGCTTCTTCTTCTCCATCGACGATGTGCCGTCGTGGTCGATGGCGCGGCCTTCCCGTTCCGAGGTTCTGGCGACGAGCATCTCTTCGATGATGCCGGGCAAATCCGTAGCGGTACTCTCAATGGCGCCGGTAAGCGGATAACAGCC